>NZ_JBANRO010000003.1:0-289724 GCF_037154115.1 Alteraurantiacibacter palmitatis
GCCATCACGCCCAGCGATGGGCATCATAACGGCTCAAGGCTCTACTCGTAGCTGGTAGAAACTTCGGGCTCAGACCACCCACTTTGGGTTCTCTGAATGCAGGGACGACCATGATTGCTCAGGGAACTGCCTGTCGAGTGAAATGCCCAACTCGCTGATTTAATAGGTTAATTATAACCCGAACCTTTTCCGGCGAGGTTCGGGTGAAAAGAGACGAAAGCCGATCAGAGACCGATTTTGGCGTTTTCGGCAGTCTCTGAGGTTCGGTCGCAACCGGCAAAACCGCGCGGAAGCTGGGGATTCTCTGGCCCCGCGAGGTCCATCTCATTGATTCGCGATGAGATGTTGGCGGACAGGGTGGGATTCGAACCCACGGTGGACTTGCACCCACGGCGGTTTTCAAGACCGCTGCCTTAAACCACTCGGCCACCTGTCCGCTTCGCTGCTCCGGCTAGCCGGGATTTGTTGCGTTGTCATCTGCGTTTGGGCTACCATTGCAATCATAACGCTTGAGACGGTCAGGGAGAGGATCGGCAGATGGCTTTTGCACGGATTATCACGGCGTCGCTGGCCCTTGCGGGCGCGGTTTGTGTGGCTGCGCCAGCGGCGGCGCAGGGGGCCTGCGACCGGGCGCAATTGCAGTCGCTTGCCGATGCCTATGTCGCCGCACAACAGGCGGGCGAGGGGTTTCGGGTGCCCATGGGTGAATGGGTGCAATACCGGGAGAATTACCGCCTCTCCTCGATGACGCATGGCGGCGTCCTGGCGACGGCGCACAATGTGGACTGGCACCGCGCGCTGCTCGACACGCAAACCTGCAGTATTTTCGTGACGCTCATCATCGCCAATCCGGAAAGCCCGTGGGTGTTGGGTACCAAGATTTCCACGCGAGGCGGGCTGGTGAACCGGTATGACGTGGTCACCACTACCACGGGCGATTGGCTGTTCGATGCGGCCAGGACGCTGGAATATGCCCGCGCCGAAGACTGGGCCGAAATCCCCGAAGGACGCCGCAACACCCGTGCCGAGCTGATCGCGGCGGCCGATGCCTATCTCGACCTGTTCAACGATCCCAGTGTGCAGGTGCCTTGGGGTGAACCCTGCGCGCGGCTGGAGGGCGGCCTTTACACCGGGCGCGGCCTGCCGACCGACAGCTGCAATGTCGGCGTTCCCAGCGGTATAGAACTGGTGGAACGCGATTACATCGTGGACGAAGCGCTGGGCGCGGTGGCCGTGCGGCTTCGCTTTGGCGGGGCAAATGGCCTGCCCGATGCGCATATTTTCCGCGTGGAGGATGGCCGCCTGCGCTATGTCCACACCATCACAAATTGCAACGGCGTGGACAATTGCGGCTTTCCCCCCTTGTCCGAAATGCTGGCGCGCAATCCCGGTATGCGGCCGGCGATCCCCGAATAACCATTCCCCCCTATCCCGAAAAAGGATCACACAGACACCATGAAAGCCAAATTGACCTTCACGCACAAACTGCTCGCCGCGATGGGCGCGACTGCCGCGATGGGCTTTGCCACCCCTGCCGCCGCGCAGGGCGGCTGCCCGGCGGAACTTACGCAGAGCATCGTCGACACCTGGATCGCCGCGCTGGAGCGCGGGACCATGATGACGATGAATCTGGGCGAATGGGTGGATTACAACGAGAATTTTCGCCGCTCCTCGCTGGGCGGGTTCCTCGATACGCCGCGTGAAGTGGTCTGGCACATGGCACTGCAGGACAATACCGCCTGCCGCGTCTATGTGCAGGCCGTCACCAAACATGGCGATGAATGGGAAGTGCTGGCAACCCAGATCGGCAACGGCTTTTTTGGTGTCGGCCCGTTCAACAATGTGGTGACGCGCGAGGGTGACTGGCTGTTCGATGCCGAACGCACCGCTTACTATGCGAGCCGCGAGGATTGGGGCGTGATCCCCGAAGGCCAGCGCAACACGCGCGCCGAACTGCGCGCCGCTGCCGATGCCTATCTCGACCTGTTCAGCGATCCCACCGTGGAGGTGCCGTGGGGTACGCCCTGCGCGCGGCTGGAAGGCGGGATCTATACGGGCCGCGGCACACCGGAAGACAGTTGCAATGTTGGTGTTCCTTCGGGTGTTCCGATGGTGGAGCGCGAATATGTGATCGACGAGGCGCGCGGCGCGGTGAACGTCCTGCTCAAGATGGGCGAAAAGCGCCGTCCCGACAGCCACACATTCCGTATCGAGAATGGCAGGATTCGCTATGTCCACACGGTAACCAATTGTCAGGGCGAGGAAAATTGCGGCTTCGGCCCGTTCAGCGAAATGCTGGCGCGCAATCCGGGGATGCAGCCCGATCTCGACTGATCGGGGCGCGCGCACGGCTTGGCTGATCACACGCCGCGGGAGCGCAGGGGATTCCCTTTGCGCTCCCGTTGTGGCATTCTGATGCCATGAGAATTGCAATCCCTAAGTCCTTGCGCACCCGCCTGCTTGCTGCCGCAGCGCTTGCTCTTTTTCCGCTTGGCTCGGCTGCGCAGGCGCAGCAGCCCAGCTTTTCCGCCTATCTGGAAACGGTGGCAGCAAAGGCGCGGGCGGAAGGTATCAGCCAGAGCACGATTGACGGCGTGCTGGGCAATCTTACGGTCAGCAACCGGGTGATCGAACTGGACCGCGCCAATGTCTCACCCGGCGCGGTCACCAGCACCGGATTTGCCTCGATGGCAAATTACCTGAACCGTCATAACACGCAGGCGCGCATAAATGGCGGGCTGGCGGCCATGCGCCGTGTGGGCCCCTTGGCGCGGGAGGTGGAGCAGCAATATGGCGTGCCCGCCAGCATCATTCTGGCAATTTGGGGGCATGAGACGTCCTACGGGGCGGTGAAGGGCGGTTTCGATCTGCCGCAAGCGCTCGCCACGCTGGCGTGGGAGGGGCGGCGGCGCGATCTGTTCGAGCCGGAACTGCTTGCCACCTTGCGCATGGTGGATCAGGGCGTGCCACGCACCGATTTGGTGGGAAGCCATGCGGGCGCCTTCGGCAATCCGCAGTTTCTTCCTTCGGTCTATCTGCGGCTTGCGGTGGATGGCGATGGGGATGGCAAGCGTGACATCTGGAATTCGGAAACCGATACGCTGCATTCAATCGCCAATTATTTCCGCGATGCAGGATGGCGCACCGGACAGCCGTGGGGCGTGCGCGCCTTCGTGCCCAATTCGGTGGATCGTTCGGCAATTGCCAACCATGTTGTTTCACCACTCTGCCCGCGTGTACACGAACGCCACAGCCGCTGGATGACAGTGCGCGAATGGCGCGCGCTGGGCGTAGAACCGCGCGGGCCGATTGGCGAAGATGTGCTGGCGACGCTGTTTGAACCCGATGGCCCTGCGGCTCCCGGCTATCTCTTAACCCAGAATTATAGGGTTATCCTCGAATATAACTGCTCGAACTACTATGCGATGAGCGTGGGGTTGCTTGCAGATGAGATTTCAAGGTGACAGCAAGGCGGGCCGGATTGCGCGCGTCTGTGTAATTCTGGCCAGCACCACGGCCCTGGCCGCGTGCGGCGCGTTGGGTGGCGGCGGGCCGGCTACAGGCCTGTTGGCCGCAAGCAGCCTGCCGGGGAATGGCCCGCAGGCGGATTTCCCGGTGACGATTGGTGAACCCTACCAGATCGGCAGCGTGACCTATCGTCCCGCCGATGTGCTCAATTATGACGAGGTCGGCTATGTTACCGCCGGCAACGGCAGGGGCTATACCGGCGCGCATCATACGCTGCCCTTTCCCGCCTATGTCGAGGTGACATCTCTGGAGACGGGCCGGACGATATTGATCCGGTTGGAAGCCCGCGGGCCAATGGAAACGCACCACCTGCTCAGCCTGTCGCCCGCAGCGATGGAGCAACTCGGCGCGAGCGAGAACACCCCTGTGCGCGTCCGCCGCGTCAACGCGCCCGAAATGCACCGTGCGCTGCTGCGTGACGGGCAGCCGGCACCGATGCGGATGGATACGCCGATGGGGCTGGTGGAAGTTCTGCGCCGCCGGCTTCCGGCAGAAGGATCGGCCAGCCTGGCGCTGACACCTGTTGTCGCCCCGCAAGTCGCTTCCACGGTTGAGGCGAGCAGCGATTTTGCCGCTGCCTTCACACCGCCCGTTGCCAATGAGATGCCGCCGCCTCCGCTGGCACCGCCGGCAGCAGCAACACCCGCTCCATTGCCGGCGGCTCCGGTATCCGCGCCGCGTCCTCCGGCTGCATCTGGCTTTGCCGTGCAGGCCGCGACTTTCTCCACGCGGGAACGCGCCGCGCGGGTGGCCGAAGCGCTGGGCGGGCAGGTGGTGCCTTTCGGCAATCTGTTCCGCGTGCGCACCGGCCCCTTTGCGACGCGCAGCGAAGCCGAGGCCTCGCTCGCCAATGTGCGCCGCGCGGGTTATAGCGATGCCCGAATCCTGACCGACGGGCAGGGCTGATCTGCCAGACAGGCGGCTCGCTCTCCTGCGGTTGATGCGGGGGAGCAGGCGTTGCAGGTTGTTCGGGTTTTGGCTGGCAAAGTGGCGGTATGGCTGCTGCTTGTCTGCGCGCCCCCCCTCCTTGCCAACCCCGCCCCGGTGCCGCCCGACATACCTGTGGCGCTGCTTGTCGACGTCAACACCGGTCAGCGCCTTTATGCGCGCGAGGAAAACCGCCGTCTGATGCCCGCATCGGTGGTGAAGGTGATGACAGCCTACACCGCCTTTCGCCTGGTGACCGAAGGGCGAATTTCCACCTCCACCCGTGTTCCCATCACTCCCGAACTGGAAAAGGAATGGTCGGGCGTGGGCTCCTCCATGTTCCTGAAGGCGGGGGAAGCGCCCACATTTGGCGAGTTGATCCTGGGGGCCACCACGGTATCGGGCAATGATGCCAGCGTCGCCATTGCCGAGGCGGCGGCAGGTTCTCTGGACGAGTGGCTTGCGTTGATGAACGAGAATGCCGCAGCGCTGGGTATGCGCAACACGCATTTCGGTTCGGCCAATGGCTATCCCGATGAAGGGCGCACCTTTACCACCGCGCATGATCTGGCCTTGCTGGGCAGCGCGATCGTCACGCGCTATCCCGATCTCTACCGCCGCTATTTCGGGCATCGCACGCTGCGCTGGCGGAACATCGAACAGCGCAATCACGATCCGGTAACGGGGCGCGTGCCGGGGGCGGACGGGATGAAAACCGGTTTCACCAACGAAGCGGGCTATACCTTTCTCGGCTCGGCCGAGCGTGGTGGGCGGCGCCTTGTCATGGTGATCGCGGGTGCGCCGACAGCGCAATTGCGGGACGAGACGGCACGCGCCCTGCTCGAATGGGGTTTTTCCGGCTTTGCCACGCGTCTGGTCGCTCCCGCCCGCACGCCTGTTGGCGAGGCGATGGTGCAGGATGGATCGGCACGCAAGGTTGCACTGGTGGCTGCCCGCGATGTGCGCCTTGCCATCCCGCGCGATGCCACGGCAGAGCCGGTTTACGCGATTACCTATCGCGGGCCGCTGGCCGCCCCGATCCGCGCGGGGCAGGAAGTGGCACGTCTCCATGTCCGTCTAGGGGAAGACGAAGTGCTCGACTTGCCGCTGCTGGCGGCAGAAGATGTGACGAAAGCCGGCTTTTTCCGCCGAATAGTCAACGGCATTGTCGGGGTTCTTGCATGACGGATGGCACCGCAACACCCGGCTGCTTCATCACCTTTGAAGGCGGCGAAGGTGTGGGCAAGTCGACTCAGGTGCGCCTTCTGGCGGATTGGCTGGAAGGGCAGGGCAAGGACGTGCTTGTCACCCGCGAACCGGGTGGCACACCGGGAGCAGAGGCCATTCGCGCGCTGCTCCTCGATCCGGAGGGAACCGACTGGACGCTGCCGGCCGAAGCCTTGCTGTTTGCCGCCGCCCGCGCCGATCATGTCGCACGGGTGATCCGGCCTGCCTTGGCGCGCGGCGCATGGGTAATCTGCGACCGCTTCATCGATTCGACGCGCGCCTATCAGGGCGGAGAAGGCGCCTTGCCCGACGAGGTGATCCTGCAACTGCACGGCATCGGCAGCGGCGGCCTGCTTCCTGATCTGACCGTGCTGCTGGAAGTGTCGCCCGAAATTGCCACCCGGCGCTTGCACCAGCGGGACGGGCTGGCAAGCGACCGGATCGGCGGGCGCGATGCGGCTTTCCATGCCCGCGTGGCGCGGCGCTTTGCCGAAATGGCCGAAGCCGAACCGCGCCGGTTTTCCCGCGTCGCTGGTGGGGTAGAGGCGGAGACCGTTCACATGGCTGTGCGCGCCTGTGTCACGCAGCGGCTGGGGGCACGCGCATGAACCTTTACGGTCACGAGGAGGCCTGGCGCGAATGGAACGCCGCGCTGTCCGGGCCACGGATGCATCACGGCTGGATCCTTGCGGGTGCGCGCGGCCTCGGCAAGGCGAGCTTTGCCATGCAGGCGGCACGCGAACTGGTTGCGGAACCCGGCGTTCCGCAACCCGCCGGATCGCATCCCGATATCCTCGTCCTCAGCCACCTGCCCGCCACAAAGGAGGACGAGAAGAAGCGCGACGAAGGCAAGCCATTCCAACTCAAGCGCAATATCGCGGTGGAGCAGATACGCGGCGTGCAGCAGCGGCTCCATACCCGGCCCACGCTGGGCAGCCGGCGCGCGATCATCGTGGATCCGGCGGACGATCTGGAAAAAGGCGCGGCCAATGCGCTGCTCAAAAGCCTGGAGGAGCCGCCGCAGGGCACCTATTTCCTGCTGGTGGCGCATCGTCCCGGCCGATTGCTCCCCACCATTCGCAGCCGCTGCCGCATCCTGCGCTTTGCGCGGCTGAACGATGCGCAAATGGACGCGGCGCTGCGTGAACAGGCGCCGGAAGCGAACGCTTCAACACGCAACGCCGCGATCCGCGCGTCTGCCGGATCGCCGGGGGCGGCGCTGGAATTTCTCGCGCTCGATCTTGCGCCGGTTTACGAACTGCTCGACCAGATTGCGAAGGCGGGCGATCCCGGCTTCGTCCTTCGCGGCAGGCTGGCCGATGCGATCGGCGCGCGGCCCGACCGCGCACGGCAGGCCGCGATGCTGGAACTGGCGCGCGCGATCACGACAAGCCGGATGCGCGATACGCCGGTTCGCGCCATTCCGCTGCTGTGCGACACCAATGCCGAATTGGCGAACCTTGCCGCGCAGTTTCCTGTCGCCAATTTCGATCCCGGCCTGCTGGTTCAGGAAACGGGCGGCTTGCTTGCCCGGCTTGCCGCAACTAGGGATGCAGCCCATGGCTGAGCCCTTCTATATCACCACCGCAATTCACTATCCCAACGGCAAGCCGCATATCGGCCATGCCTATGAAACGATTGCCGCCGATGTGCTGGCGCGGTTTCACCGGATGCAGGGGCGCGATGTGCGTTTTCAGACCGGCACCGACGAGCACGGCCTGAAAATGGCGCAAAAGGCGCGCGATCTGGGCATCACCCCGCGCGCGCTGGCGGATGAAATGTCTGCGCATTTCCGTGACCTGTTCGACGCGCTTGATATCTCCTATGATCGATTCATCCGCACGACCGAGGGCGAGCATCATACCGCCAGCCAGGCCTTGTGGCAGGCGATGGAGGCCAATGGCGACCTTTATCTTGACCGCTATGAAGGCTGGTATTCGATCCGCGACGAAGCCTATTACGACGCAAGCGAGCTGACGACAGGGGAGGGGGGCGAGAAGCTCTCACCCCAAGGGACGCCGGTGGAATGGACGGTGGAGGAAAGCTGGTTCTTCCGACTTTCCGCCTATCAGGACAGGTTGCTGGCGCTGTACCGCGACAATCCCGGCTTCATCCAGCCCGAAGCGCGCCGCAACGAAGTTGTCCGCTTTGTCGAAGGGGGCCTGCGCGATCTGTCGGTCAGCCGCACCAGCTTCGATTGGGGCGTGAAGGTTCCGGGGCATGACGACCATGTGATGTATGTGTGGGTCGATGCGCTGACCAATTACCTCACCGGCCTTGGCTATCCGGCGATGGATGGCGACATGGCAAGGTTCTGGCCTGCCGACATTCACCTGATTGGCAAGGACATTGTCCGCTTCCACGCGGTGTATTGGCCTGCCTTCCTGATGAGTGCGGGGATTGCCCTGCCCAAGAAGGTGTTCGGCCACGGTTTCCTCCTCAACCGGGGGCAGAAGGAATCAAAGTCGCTGGGCAATGTAACCGATCCGGCTGAACTGGCGGAAAAGTTCGGCGTCGATAATCTGCGCTACTTTCTGCTGCGCGAATTCAGCTTCGGTCAGGATGGCAGCTATTCGCAGGAAGCCATTGTTTCCCGTTCCAATTCCGAACTCGCCAACAGTTTCGGCAATCTGGCGCAGCGCACGCTCAGCCAGATTTTCAAGAATTGCGACGGCTATTTGCCCGCCATTTCCGGTCACACGGCAGAGGATGAGGCGCTGTTTGCACTGGTCGACAAGGTGGTGCGCCGCGAAATGCCCGCCGCCTATGCCGACCTCGCCTTTGCGCAAGCGCTGGAGGCGTGGATGGGCGCGGTGTTTGCCTGCAACGCCTATATCGATGCGCAGGCGCCCTGGGCTCTCCGCAAGACAGACGAAGCGCGGATGCAGACCGTGCTGGCCACCTTGTATATCTGCATCGCGCAATTGGCCGTGGCGGTGCAGCCGGTGATGCCCGGCAAGACCGCGCGCCTGCTGGACATGATGGGGATTGCGCCGGATTTGCGAAACCCCGCCGCCATCGGTGCGCACTGGTATTCGCCATTGGCAGAAGGGGATTTCCGCCTCGACAAGCCCGAAGGCCTGTTCCCCCGGCTAGAGCTGGCGGAAGCTGAGGGTGAGGGCGCCTGATGCTGATCGACAGCCATTGCCATCTCAATTACCCCGGCCTTGCCGAACGGCAGACCGAGGTGCTGGGCAATGCGCGCGCCGCCGGCATTGGCGCTTTCCTCAACATCTCCACCCGGCAAAGCGAATGGGCCGACGTGATCGCCACGGCAGAACGGGAGGCGGATGTCTTCGCCTCGGTCGGCATTCACCCGCACGAGGCCGACGCCCATGCCGAAATGGGAAAGGGCGCATTGCTTGAAGCAGCACAACATCCGCGCGTGATCGCCATCGGGGAAAGCGGGCTGGACTACTACTACGACAAATCAGACCGCAACGTGCAACAGGCGCTGTTCCGGATGCATATCGCGGTGGCGCGCGAAACGGGCCTGCCCCTCATTATCCACACGCGCGATGCGGATGACGATACCGCAGACATCCTGGCAGACGAGATGGTGAAGGGCACCTTTCCGGCGCTGATCCATTGTTTCACCGCCTCACCCGATTTTGGCCGCCGCGTGCTGGAACTGGGCCTGACAATTTCGATTTCCGGCATAGTTACTTTCAAGAACGCCCGGCAATTGCAGGAATTTGCGAAGGAAATCCCGGCAGACCGTTTGCTGGTGGAAACTGACAGCCCCTTCCTCGCCCCCGTGCCGCATCGTGGCAAGACAGGCGAACCGGCCTTCGTGGCGGATACGGCACGCTTCGTGGCGGATTTGCGCGGCGAGAGCGCGGAGGAACTGGCGACTGCCACCACCGCCAATTTCAAGCGCCTGTTTTCCAAGGCGGCGCTGTGAAACTGCTCGTCCTCGGATCGGGCACATCCACCGGTGTGCCGCGGATCGGGAATGACTGGGGCGATTGCGACCCGAACGAGCCGAGAAACCGGCGCACCCGCGTGTCGATCATGGTCGAAAGCGATGCCGGGCAAAGACTGCTGGTCGATACCTCCACAGACTTGCGGCACCAATTGCTCGCCAACAATATCGACAAGGTGGATGGCGTTTTCTGGACGCATGACCACGCGGATCACTGCCACGGCATCGATGATCTGCGCCCGATGCGTTACGGCCGCGGCGGGCCGATACCCGGTTTTGCCTCCACCCACACGGTGCGGCGGTTGAAGCAGCGGTTCGATTATGTCTTTGCCGGCCAGCACGGCTATCATACGATTGTCGAACTCAGCCCGCTCGACAATCTGCGCATGGCGGCGGGGTTCGGGGTCAAATGGGTAGAAATGCCGCATGGGCCGACAACCAGCACCGCCTTCCGCTTCGATGCAGACGATAAATCAATAGCTTATGCGACAGATTTCAGCGAGATTACCGATGACATGGTGGCGCTGTTTCGTGATGTCGATATTCTGGTGACCGATTGCCTGCGCCGGGAAGCGCATCCAACCCATGCCAATCTGACCATGGCGCTGGAACTTGCCCGGCGCGTCCGCGCCCGCAAGACCGTGCTCACGCATCTGGACAAGAGCATGGATTATGCGACGCTGAGTGCCGAAGTCCCGGCCGATGTGCTCGTGGGCTATGACGGCCTGGAGCTGATGGCATGAATACGGGCGCATGGATCCAGATCATCTGGGCCAGCGGCGCATTGATCTTGCTGCTGGGCGCGTACCGGTCGCACAATGTCGGCGCGAAAAAGACGCTTGTGCTGGCCTTGGCCTGGGCGGGCATCTTTCTTATCGCGGGGTTGATAGCCAGCGTGATCGTCGCAGAAGAGGCTCCCCCCGCGTCCTATGACACTACCGATTTAACATAATATATATTATCAATTCAGTATTCGCCCAGATGTCGCAACAGCTCACCCGCCTCCTCTCGATCATGGCGCGCCTGCGTGACCCATCGCAAGGCTGCGAATGGGATCTGGCACAGGATTTCGCCAGCATTGCGCCCTATACGATCGAGGAAGCCTACGAAGTGGCAGATGCGATTGCGCGCGAGGATATGAACGATCTGCGCGGCGAATTGGGCGATCTGCTGCTTCAGGTCGTGTTCCATGCCCGAATGGCGGAAGAAGCCGGACATTTTACCTTCGAGGATGTCGCCTGCGCCATCAGCGACAAGATGGAGGCGCGCCACCCCCATATCTTTGGGCAGGAAGACGGCACAATGACGCCCGCGCGCTGGGAGGACCTGAAGGCCGCCGAACGGCGGCAAAGCGGATCGCAAAGTGCGATGGACGGGGTGGCGCTGGCGCTACCGGCCTTGCTCCGCGCGGAAAAGCTGCAAAAGCGTGCCGCACGCGACGGGTTCGACTGGCCCGATGTGGCCGGCCCGGCCAGCAAGCTCCTTGAGGAGATGGCGGAATTGGCCGAGGCCAGTCCCGACCGGCTCGAAGAGGAAGCGGGTGATCTTCTGTTCGCAGCGGTGAACCTGGTGCGGGCTTATGGCATTTCGCCCGAAGATGCCCTGCGCGCTGCCAATGCCAAGTTCGAACGCCGTTACCGGGCAATGGAAAGGCAGGCGGGCGGTTCGATTGCAGGGCTTTCCCTCGAAGCGCAGGAGGAATTGTGGCAGGCCGTAAAAGAGGCTGAGGACTAGGTGCCGCGCGCCTTGTGCTGCTGTGCCCATTCAGCCGCTCCTTTGCGCGACTGCTGTCGGATCTGCGGCACATCGATCGCGGCAGCCGGATCGATCGCCACGCCAAGATAACGACCGACTTCCTCCACCGCACCCGCCGGATCATCCAGGGCATCCTCGAAACACAGGAGAAGCGGCGCAATGCGCAAATCGCGGCACATGGCCTGCCAGGCATCCTCCTGCTGTGCGATCATATGTCCGGCGCGCTCAACCGCTTGCGGCGAATAGTCCGCTTCGGGCCGCTCGCCCTGCTCCTGTTCCGCGCGCCATATGCCGGTGAGCAGAGCGCGCGCATAGGAGATGGCGTGCGCATCCCGATCCCGCCGGTAAAGCTGCACAACCTTGCGCGGCGATTGCGGCCCCAGCAGAAAGCGGACCACGGCATCCACCAGCGGGGCATTGAATTGCTGAATATGGTGCAATTGCCCCGGAAAGGTTTTCAATCCGAAAACACCATTGGGTGACGTGCGCCGCGCCAAAGCGCGCTGCCACAGCGCGTTTTGCAGATCGGGCCGGTCCGCTGCAAAGCCATAAGGCCCGGATGGTTCGAAATTGCAATATTCCAGCGGAGCACCCAGGCATCCGGTGCCCCACAGGACATGGCTGAACCAGGTGCTGCCCGAACGCGGAACCGATGCGAGCATATACGGCATCCGCGGTGTCGCGTACCGTTCCGGGAAGTCGAACTCCTCCTCATAACCCGTGACGATACCCTCGATCACGCAGCGTCAGCTTTCCATTGCGGCAAAGCGCCCGAAATCCTTCTCGCTCAGCCGCACCGCGATATGCCGCATCGGGCCGGTCGCCCCTTCCCCGCTTTCGCGGTCCTCCACAATATCACCATGGGCATAGAGCCAGGCAATGCGCGCGCCATCGCTGGCAGGAATATCCATGCTGTGCAGCCGTGCGCCCTTGGTCAACATTTCACCAAGACGACCAAACAGCGCAGCCATCCCCTCGCCCGTGACGGCCGATATGGCCACGATATCGGGATCGGCATCGGCCAGCGGGCGCAGTTCGGCGCGCCTTTCGTCATCCAGCAAATCCCATTTGTTCCAGACTTCGATAATGGGAATGGTGCTTTCGCCGCCCTTCTCCGGGATCACGCCCAGATCCCCCAGTATCGAAAGAACTTCCGCCTTCTGGATCGTTGTGTCGGGATTGGCGATATCGCGGATATGCAGGATGATGTCGGCCGCGGTCACTTCTTCCAGCGTGGCGCGAAAGGCGGCGACGAGCTGCGTGGGCAAATCGGAAATGAAGCCCACCGTGTCCGACAGGATCGCCTTTTCAACCCCCGGCAGGCTGATCGCACGCATGGTGGGATCGAGCGTGGCGAAGAGCAGATCCTCGGCCATCACTCCCGCACCGGTGATGCGGTTGAACAGGGTCGATTTGCCTGCATTGGTATAGCCGACCAGCGCAATCACCGGCCAGGGCGCCCTTCCCCGCCTTTTGCGGTGCAGTTCGCGCGTCTTGCGCACCTGCTCCAGCTCGCGGCGCAATTTGGCCATGCGCCCGCGGATCAGGCGGCGGTCCGCCTCGATCTGGGTTTCGCCGGGGCCGCCCAGAAAGCCGAAGCCGCCGCGCTGGCGTTCCAGGTGAGTCCAGCTGCGGACAAGGCGGCTCTGCTGGTAATCGAGATGCGCCAGTTCCACCTGCAAGCGACCTTCCGCCGTCTGCGCCCGTTCCCCGAAGATTTCGAGGATCAGGCCGGTTCGGTCGATCACCTTGCGCTTGAACTTTTCTTCCAGATTGCGCTGCTGGATGGGCGAGAGCGCACCGTCCACGATGACAAGGTCAGCCGCGTGCAATTCGCAATCGGTGCGGATGCGTTCCACCTGCCCTTCGCCGAACAGCGTGCCGGGCCGCCTCTCGCGAACCGGCACGGTATAGCTTTCCGCCACCACCAGCCCGATGGCGAGAGCAAGTCCCCTCGCCTCCTCCAGCCGGGCCTCGGGATCATGAGCCGTGCGCTGGCTGCGGATGTCAGGGCATATGATAAGCGCGCGCGCGCCGCGCGTTACCTCGCCATCGATATCGTCATTACCAAAGATCAGTTGCCGTCACCTTCATCGTCATCAAAATCAGCCGACAAATCCACATGGGTGGCCGGCTGAATCGTGGAAGCTGCGTGCTTGTAGGCCAATTGCACGAAGCCGTCGCGCTCCAACAGCATACAGAATTGGTCGAACGAGGCGATGCGTCCTTGCAGCATCACGCCGTTCACCAGGAACATCGTCACCTGCACTTCCACTTCGGCCACTCGGCTGAGGAAAATATCCTGTAAAAGCCGTTGCTTGCGGCCCGTCTCGGCCGGGCCGCTGAACTGACGGACATCGACCGGCTGCCCCGGCATGATGGTGGAAATCGCGTGCTTGTACACCAGTTGCGATTGCCCGTCGCGCCGCAGCAGAATCGAGAAATTGTCAAACCAGGTCACGATTCCCTGAAGCTTGACGCCCTTTACCAGGAACATGGTGACCGGCACCTTTTCCTTGCGCAGGAAATTGAGGAACTGGTCCTGCAGGCTGCCTGTCCGGCTGACGGCTGCGGGGGGCGGCGGAGGGGGCGGCGGAGGGGGCGGCGCTTCGGATACGGGCCGGGCGCGGGCGGAAAGCGTGGTTCTGGTCACATTCTGACTCCTGTTATTGGCTGGCGCCATGGGCGGCAGCGTTCTGGTCGCCCGATGTGACGCACATCTGACAACCGGCATTCGCGGCGGACCTTGTTTTCAAACAGATACCGGAAGGCGGCCTGCCCTGTGCTTCCGATCTGATCTTTTCAGCGCGGCTATTCCTCGCTCTCACCATCATCCTTGCGATCACCCATGCCCAGAATCTTGAGTTTCCGGTGCAGGGCTGACCGCTCCATGCCGATGAAGCCGGCGGTCTTGGAGATATTGCCTGAAAAGCGACGGATTTGAATACGCAGATATTCCCTTTCGAAATTTTCCCGCGCCTCGCGCAAGGGAACACCCATCAGCGCCGAGATATTCCCCCCGCCCTCGACCGGGCCGCCTACGATCTCGGGCGGCAACATATCGGCATCGATTCGCTCGAATTTCTCGCGCGGGGCAAGAATCACGGTGCGTTCCACCACATTGCGCAGTTGGCGAACATTGCCCGGCCAGTCATAGGCCTGAAGTGCGGCAATCGCCTCGGGCGCAATGCGAGGGGGTTGCAGCCCTTGCTCGCGCGCATAGCGGGTGAAGAAATGATCAGCCAGCGCAGGGATGTCGTCGCGGCGTTCTGCCAGCGAAGGGATGGCGATGGGCACCACGTTAAGCCGGTAGAACAGGTCCTCGCGGAAGCGCTTTTCCGCAATTTCGGTTTCCAGATCGCGCGCGGTGGAGGAGACCACACGCACATCCACGCCCACCTGCCGCGTGCCGCCCACGCGCACGAAACTCTGGTCGGTCAACACGCGCAGGATGCGCGCCTGCGTGCTGATCGGCATATCGGCAACTTCATCCAGATACAGCGTGCCGCCATCGGCCATTTCCAGCAGGCCGGGCCGCACCAGCATCCCGTCGGCTTCCTCGCCGAACAGTTCCTGTTCGAACCGCTCGGGCGTGATGCGCGCCGAATTGACCGTGACAAAGGCATTGCCCGCGCGCGGGCTCCACGCATGGAGTAGCCGCGCCGCCACTTCCTTGCCCGATCCGCCGGGGCCATTGATCAGCACCCGGCTGCCGGTATTCGCCACCCGCTTCAGCGTGGCGCGCACCTGGTTGATGGCGTTGGAATTGCCGGTGAATTCGTCCGATGCGGCAAAGCCCTGGCGCAGGCGCGCGTTTTCGCGGCGCAGCCGTTCGGTCTCGGTCGCGCGCTCCACCAGATGCAGCAGCCGTTCAGCCTCGAACGGCTTTTCGATGAAGTCCATCGCCCCGCGGCTGACGGCGGAAACCGCGGTATCAATATTGCCGTGGCCGGAAAAGATGATGACCGGCAGTTCCGGTTCACGCGCCTTGATCGCGTCGAGCACTTCCAGCCCGTCCATCGGGCTGCCGTGCAGCCACACGTCGAGCAGCACCACGCTGGGCCGCTTCTGATCCACGAGGGCAAGCGCGGTGGTGCTGTCACCGGCCGTGCGGCAGGAATAGCCTTCGTCGCTAAGGACGCCGGCCACCAGATCCCGGATATCCGGTTCGTCGTCGACAACGAGGATATCGAGCGCCATTACAGTTACTCCATTGGTTTCATTCGGCGGCCTTGTCCTGCGACAGGCCGGGATTGAGGGCAAAGCGCAAGGTGGCGACTGCACCACCACTTTCGGCGGGCTGGAAGGCAAGGTCTCCGCCGTGCTCCTCCACGATCTTCTTCACGATGGCGAGGCCGAGGCCCGTGCCCTTTTCACGGGTGGTGACATAGGGTTCCATGATGTTTTCATGGCTGCCGGGCAGGCCCACGCCGTTGTCGGTTACCTTGACCTGCACGAAGTGGCTGTCCGCACTTACCCGCACCTGCACACGCCCGCGGTAATCGGCAGGGGCATCGCGTGTGCGCGCCTCGATCGCCTCTGCCGCGTTTTTCAGCACATTGGTCATCGCCTGGCCAAACTGGTGCCGGTCGCACTGGACGGGAGGAATGTCGGCCTCCGCCGCGAAGGCATAGGTGATCTGCGGGTTCGCCACTTCCTGCAGGAACAGCGCCTGCCGCACCAGATCCACCGCGTCCTCGGTGCGGAACACGGGCTTGGGCAGACGCGCGAAGGAGGAGAATTCGTCCACCATCTTGCGCAAATCGCCCACCTGCCGAATGATCGTGCCGGTCAGCTCGTCGAACAGCTCGACATCGGTTTCGATCTGCTTGCCGTAACGCCGCTTCAGCCTCTCGGTGGCGAGCTGGATTGGCGTCAACGGGTTCTTGATCTCGTGCGCAATGCGGCGCGCCACGTCCGACCACGCGGCCTGCCGCTGGTCCAGAAGCTGGCGAGTGATGTCCTCGAAGGTAATCACCGCGCCCTCGGCCGATGGGGACACCTTTACCGCGAGCGTCAGCAGCTCGCCCCCCTCCCGGCCGAACTGCACGATCCCGCTGTCGGTGCCCTTTGCCAGAAACGCGGAAAGCTCCGGCGCGATTGTGGCGATATGGCTGTCCTGCGGCATGGCGGCCCCCTCGCCCAGCAGCAGCGCCTGTGCCGAATGATTCATCAGCAGCACGCGTCCCGAACCGTCGATCGAAACAATTCCCGCAGTGATGGATTCGAGCACCGCCTCGATAAAGGCGCGGCGTTCGCCAAGCTGGCGATTGGCGCCGATCAACGCAGCGGTCTGGCTTTCGATCTGCGCGCTCATCCGGTTGAAAGCGCGGTTGAGCAGGCCGATTTCATCCGGCCCGGTGCGCCCCGCCACGCGCATTGCGTAATTCCCGCTGCCGATCTCGCGCGCGGCATTGACCAGTTCGGCCAGCGGCTTCACCTGCCGGTCGGCAAAGCGCAACGCGGCAAAGACAGACAGGCCCACCAGAAACAGCGACACGCCAAACAGCGCCAGGTTGAAGCGCAGTTGCAGAACGCGCGCGCGCTGCGTCATTTCCTCGTAAGAGGCCACAACTCCCTGCGCCTGCTGCCATTGGCTGAGCGCCTCGGCATCCGAATTGCGCGCGGTGTAGAGATAGAGGCCCGCCGCCTCGTCCAGAATCATCGCCGCTTCGGTGCGCTGTGCAGTGGCTGTCACCACCACCTGTTCGCCCGCTTCCAGCTGCGCCAGCGTCTGCTGGGATATCCGCTCGCGCTCGGTATCCTCATCAGGATCGACCGCAGCAACCACCCGCAAGGTTCCATCGGGCGCACGCCTCAGGATCGCGCTTTCACCCATTTCGCGAGTGTAGACCTGCAGAAAATACTGCTCCTCGAACACCGGGCTGGACATGGGCACCTGTTGCAGGACGAAACGCAGATCGGCCGCCATCGCCAGCGTATTGTTGCCCACCTGCCGCTGGTTTTCGTCATAGAAACTGCGCGAAACCGTGATGGCGTTTTCCAGGATCGCCCGCTGCCTGTCCGAGAACCAGAATTCCACGCCCGATTGAAACAGCAAGGACGCGAACACGGCGACAAACAGCGTGGGGATCGCCGCGATCAGCGAGAAGAAGAACACCAGATTGACATGAAGCCGGGCCGTGGTTCCACCCGCGCGGCGGATGGCAATGCGCCGGCCCCACAGCACGATCAGACCCAGCGCAGGGATCAATGTCCCTACCAGCATCGCCGCCGCCTGACCTGCGGGCACCAGTTCGCGCGGGTCGGACATCCGCGACAACGAGACATAGCTGGTCATCAGCATGGTGACGAGTGAGACGCCGCAAATCACTTCCAGCCACGGATACAGATTGACCCGCCGCGCCCGCAGCCGCCGCCACCAGCGGCCTGGCCGGCGCGGCCCGGACATCTCTGCCACAGGGGGATTTGCACGCACTGTCACGTTGCAAGCTTACAACGCTGCTGTTGCCATTTTGCAAGCCAATAATCGTTAAGCGTGAAACTTCTATTCGCCGAAGCGCTCCGGATCGATCTCCAGTTCCCCCAAGCGCTTGCGCAAGGTGTTGCGGTTGATCCCCAGCAATTGCGCCGCGCGAAGCTGGTTGCCCCCCGTGCGCGCCAGAGCGAATTCAAAGACGGGCCGCTCCAGCACCGCAAGCGCCTGATGATAGAGATCACCATCAGGCAGACCCGCCATGCCAAGCCAGGCGGCAATCATCGCTTCGATATTGCCATCCACCGGCATGGCATTTTCCACCGCTGCGCTGCTCAGCAGCGCTTCCACTGTAGCCGCGTCAATCTCCTCCTCTCGCGAGAGGAGCGCGGCGCGGAACATGAAATTGCGCAATTCGCGCACATTCCCGCGCCATGGCTGGCGGGCCAGCAAATCAGCAGCAGCAGGGGAAAGCCGACGCAGCGGCAACCCCTCGCGCGCGGCCCGACGCAGGAAATGGCGGGCCAGCGGTTCGATATCGCCCATCCGCTCGCGCAAGGGAGGAAGCTGGATCGGAACCACGTTGAGACGGTAGAACAGGTCTTCACGGAAGGTGCCCGCCGCAATCATCGGCTCCAGATCGCGATTGGTGGCCGCGATAATGCGCACATCGATGGCGATTTCCTGATCGCCGCCCACGCGCCTGATGCGGCCCGATTGCAGCGCGCGCAGCAGGCGGGTCTGCGCTTCGGCCGGCATATCGCCAATCTCGTCGAGGAACAGCGTGCCGCCATTGGCCTGTTCAAACTTGCCGATATTGCGCGCGGTGGCGCCGGTAAATGCGCCTTTTTCATGCCCGAACAACTCGCTCTCGATCAGCTCGCGCGGGATGGCGGCGGTGTTGACTGCGACGAACGGGCCCGATTTCCGCGCGCCAAGCTGGTGGATCGCTTCGGCCACCAGTTCCTTGCCCGTGCCCGATTCCCCCAGAATAAGCACCGTCAGATCGTTGCGCAGCACACGCGTGATCATGCGGTAGACATCCTGCATGGGCTGGCTGCGCCCGATCAGTGGCAAGCCCTCGCCGGGGTCGTCCTCTTCCTGCCCGCTGGAGGATCGGGAATCGGCCGCCTGGCAGGCCGCCCGCACCAACTCGTCGAGATCGAAGGGCTTGGGAAAATATTCGAACGCGCCCGTATCGCTGGCGCGCACGGCGGTATCGAGCGTGTTCTGCGCCGACAGGATGATGATCGGCATGGCAGGATGGGCTTCGCGCACTTCGCCCAGCGTTTCGATCCCGTCGCCGTCGAGCAGCATCACATCGGTGAGCATCACGTCATATTCGTTCACGGCAAGCAGCCGGTCGCGTTCGGCAATGCGGTCGCACCGGTCGACATGAAAGGCCTCGTCCTCCAGCGCCGCGGTGATGACCATCGCAATCGCGGCATCGTCTTCAACCAGCAAAGCGTGGCGGGCCATTTTATCCTCTCTTCCTGTCCGTTTGCCGGATCATCGGGCCATGGGCAGATGCACGCGGAAATGCGTCCAGCCCTCGGTGCCTTCATACCCTTCCTCGCGCTCGTGGCTGATGCGCCCGTCCATGTCGCGCACCAGCTTCTGCACCAGCGCCAGCCCCAGCCCCTGCCCATGCGGCTTGCTGGAAACGAAGGGTTCAAAGATGTGCTGCTCCACCGCCGGGTCGATGCCGGGGCCGTTGTCGCTCACCTGGATTTCAATGGGGAGCTTCACCGGGCGGCCCAGGCGGATCACATTCATCACCAGCCCGCTGACAAAGCGCGTTCGGATGACGACCTTGGGATCGGGCTGACCTGCACAGGCATCGCGCGCATTGGCGAGCAGATTGATAAGCACCTGCACCAATGCGCCGTCATTGCCCAGAACCGGGGGCAGCGAAGGATCGAACTCCTCCCTGATGCGCACCGGCTTGTCCGATGCGGCGCGAAGCGTGTCGAGCGCGCGGTGGATAGCCTCGTGGAGGTTCATCGGCCCCACCGGTTCGCTGCGTTCGCGGCCAAGGCGCTGCATCCGATCGATCAGTTGGGCGATGCGATCGACTTCATCGGTGATGAGCGCGGTCAGATGCCGGTGCTTTTCGTCGAGCTGGCGCGCCAGCAGCTGCGCGGCGCCCCTGATCGCTGCCAGCGGATTCTTTATTTCATGCGCCAGAACGGCCGGCCCTTTGAGCGAAGCGCGCCGTTCCTCGTCACCAAACCGCTCGCCCTGCCCCGTGTCCGACAAGGTCACTACGCGCCAGCCCGGATGCGTGGGCAGCGGAGAGATGGTGAGGTTCACCGACACCGATTTGTCCCCCACCTTCAACGGCAGGCCGCGCGCGATCAACCGCTCCTCCCCTCGGCGCAGACGCTCGCCAATTTGCGGTTCGCCAAAGTCGAGGATCGAAATCACATCCTGGCCGGCAAGCCGCTTGGCGCTGCGCCCCAGCAGGCTTTCCGCCGCCGGATTGACCGAATGGATCACCAGTTCGGGTGAAACGACAAGCATGGCAAAGGTCAGGCCCGCAATCTGGTCGGCCGGGCCGGGCACGTTGGGCGCTGGGCCGTTCACGCCGCCTCGCGGTGAAGGAAGGGGGCGTAGAACCGCTCGATCTCGTCCAAAACCACCGCCGGATCATCAAGGAAATTGGCCTTGTTGCGAAACTCGGCCGAACCGTGCAGCCCCTTGGTGTACCAGCCCAGATGCTTGCGCGCGATCTTGGTGCCCGCGTCTTCGCCGTAATGGTCCAGCATGGCGCGGTAATGGCCCACAAGCACTTCATATTGCCGGGTAATCGGGGGATCACTCAACGCCTCACCCGTGCGCCACCAATGCATCACCTGCGCCAGCAGCCAAGGGCGGCCATAGGCACCGCGCCCGATCATCAGCCCATCCGCGCCCGATTGTTCCAGCGCGCGCGCGGCGTCTTCAATGGTGCAGATATCGCCGTTGACGATAACAGGGATGGACACCGCCTCCTTCACCTTCCGCACAAAGGCCCAGTCGGCATTGCCCTTGTACATCTGGTTGCGGGTGCGGCCGTGAACGGTGACCATCTTGACGCCAATGTCCTCGGCGATGCGGGCCAGTTCGGGCGCGTTCAGGCTGGCATGGTCCCAGCCCATGCGCATCTTGACCGTAACGGGCACCGAAACCGCCTTCACCGTCGCCTCCATCAGCTTGATCGCAAGTGGAACCTCGCGCATGAGCGCGCTGCCGGCAAACTGCCCCACAACCTTGCGCACCGGGCAGCCGAAATTTATGTCGATAATCGCCGCGCCATTGCCTTCCTGAAGCTTGGCGGCTTCGGCCATGCTGGCCGGATCGCAGCCGACCAATTGCATCGACACCGGCTCCTCGATCCGGTCCCATTCGGCCTTCTGCACCGACTGGCGCGTTTCGCGGATGGCGGCCTCGCTTGCGATCATTTCGGTCACGTTGAGGCCGGAACCGAAGCTGCGCACCAGGCGCCGGAACGGCAGATCGGTCACCCCCGTCATCGGTGCAAGCACGACCGGGCAAGCGATCCGCACCGGGCCGATGGCGATAGGCGTGACCGCCGGAGGGGTGGGGAGCGAAGCTTGCGTCATAATGTGCCTAAATATTGGGCAGCGCATAGTGGATTGCGAGGGACGCGGCAAGCCGCTAGCGCGACAGGGCAATGCCGACTGCCCAAACCCCTTCAGCACCGCGCCTTGCCGCCGTCATCGTGGCGGCGGGACAGGGCCTGCGTGCGGGCCAACCGCTGCCCAAACAGTTCGCGCTGTGGCGAGGCAAGCCGGTGCTGCGCCATGCGGCGGAAAGGCTGAAGGCGGCAGGGGTGGACTTGCTCTGTGTCGTCATTCCGGAAGGGGCTGACAGTCTGGTGCGCGATATGCTGGCCGGAACGGAGCCTTTCGTTCTGGTGACCGGCGGCGCAACGCGGCAGGAATCGGTGCGCAACGGACTGGAGGCTCTGACGCTGGCCGCCCCGCAAGCGGTGCTGATCCACGATGCCGCGCGCCCCGATTGCCCCGCAGATGTCGTTGCGCGCCTGATTGCTGCGCTGGAAACGCACAGCGCCGCCATTCCGGTGCTGCCGGTGGTCGATAGCATGGTGACTGCGATTGGTGATGCGATGGGCGCCAAGGCCGACCGGGAGGTGCTGCGCCGCGTGCAGACCCCGCAGGCCTTCCGCTTCGACGCTATCCTTGCCGCGCACCGCGCCTGGGTTGGCGCACGTGATGCTGGTGACGATGCGCAGGTGGCGCAGGCCGCCGGTCTTGCCGTGGCACTGGTCGAAGGGGACGAGCGGTTGGAAAAGCTCACTTTCGCGCATCATTTCAGCAGGGATAGACCGATGATCCGAACCGGCACCGGTTACGATGTGCACCGCCTGGCGACTGGCGAGGAATTGTGGCTTTGCGGCCTGAAGATCGAGCACGACAAGGGCCTTGCCGGCCATTCGGATGCCGATGTGGCGATCCACGCGCTGGTCGATGCCATTCTGGGGGCGGCGGGCGAAGGCGATATCGGGCTGCATTTCCCGCCCTCCGACCCGCAATGGCGCGGCGCATCTTCCGACCGGTTCCTCCAGCACGCGGTTGCATTGGCGGCGGCAAAGGGGCTGGGCATCGGCAATGTGGATGTCACCATCATCTGCGAAGCGCCCAAGATCGGCCCGCACAGGCAAGCCATGCGGGACAATCTCGCGCGGTTGCTGGGGGTTCAGGGGGATTGCGTCAATGTAAAGGCGACGACCACCGAACGCCTTGGCTTTGCCGGGCGCGGCGAAGGCATTGCCGCGCAGGCCGTGGCAACGCTGGTGGCAGGATAAAGGATCAGCGCATGACCCGTTTTCGCCTTCTCGCCCTTGCCGCCAGCCTGTGCGGCCTTGCTCTCACCGGCACGCCTGCCTCCGCGCAGATCAATATCGATCTGAACGAGGAGGAAATGGCGACCTTTGCACTCGCCGCCATGCCAGCGGCCTTGCGCAGCGTGCAGGCGCAGTGCCGTCCGGTGCTCGATGCCGATGCTTATATGTTCGCGCAGAGTGACGCGCTGACCCGCCGGCTGACGGCCACATCGGACCGCGCCTTCCCCGGCGCATCGCGCAGCATTGTCCGCATTGCCGCGCGGGGGAACCCTGCCATGGGGGAGATCATGTCCGCGATGCCGCCCGAAACGCTGCGTCCGCTGCTCAACGAATTTGTGGCCGGCATGGTGACGCAGCGGGTTGATCCGTCGCGCTGCGAACAGATTGACCGCGTGCTGGCCCTGCTCGATCCGCTGCCGCCCGAAAACCTCGCCCGCCTTGCTGCCATCGCCATGAGCGAGGCGCAGGCAGATACTGCCACAGGAACAGCCAGAGGCCGCTGATGCAATCCGTTCTCCCGCCTGAAATCACCGCCCTTGCGACCCGCGTGGTGGAGGAAAACCGCGCCGCAGGTCGGCGCATTGCTTTGGCGGAAAGCTGCACCGGCGGGCTGGTGGCGGCCGCGATTACCGAGATTCCGGGCAGTTCGGCCGTGCTCGACCGGTCTTATGTGACCTATTCGAACGAGGCCAAGCGGCAATGCCTTGGCGTCTCGGACGATATTCTGGAGGCATTCGGCGCGGTTTCGGTCGCCTGCGTCTATGCCATGGCGCAAGGCGTGCTCGACAGGTGCGATGCCGATGTGGCGGTGGCGATCAGCGGGATTGCCGGGCCGGACGGCGGCAGCGCGGAAAAGCCGGTTGGCACCGTGGTCTTTGCGCGGCTGATACGGGGCGAGGACAAGCCCCATGCCGAACACCGCGTCTTTGCCGAAACCAGCCGCGCGGGCGTGCGGCTTCAGGCGACGCTTTGCGCGCTGGAGCTTCTGCTGCCGTAAAGCTGCGCGGCGCGATCTTCGAACGCGGTCACCATCTTGCGAAAGGCGCGGTCGATATATTGACCGGCCAGCGCCTCGAACATCATGTTCTTGAATGCAAAATCGACATCAAAGGTAATGTCGCATCCGCCATCGGCGGCAGGGCCGAAATGCCAACGGTTGTCCAGATCGCGCAAAGGACCGTCGATATAGTGCACGCGCAGGCTATGCGGCCGGTCAAATTCCACCCTGCTGGTAAACTTCTCGCGAATAGCCTTGAAGCCTACCAGCATATCCGCTTCCAGCTCGTTATCGTTACGCCCGCGCACGCGTGTGGCCACGACCCAGGGCAGGAATTCGGGATAGCTGGCGACATCGGCCACCAGGTCGAACATCTGTTCTGCCGTGTAGGGAAGATGCCGGGTTTCGCGGATGGCGGGCATCAGCGCGCCTTCTTGGCCAGTTGCGCCGTGCGGGCCGCCTTCATCGCGGCAAAATCGGCATCGGCGTGATAGCTTGACCGGGTCAGCGGGCTGGCCGCCACCTGCAAAAATCCCTTTGCCCGCGCCACCGCCCCATAGGCGTTGAAAACCTGCGGGGTAATGAAATCGGCCACCGCGGCATGGCGCGGCGTGGGCTGGAGGTATTGGCCCATGGTGATGAAATCGACATCGGCGCTGCGCATATCGTCCATCACCTGATGCACTTCCAGCCGTTCTTCCCCCAGCCCCAGCATGATGCCCGACTTGGTGAAAATGGCGGGATCGTGCCGCTTCACTTCCTCAAGCAGTCGCAGCGATGCGTAATAGCGCGCACCGGGGCGGATCGTGGGATAGAGCCTTGGCACGGTTTCGAGGTTGTGGTTGTAAACATCGGGTCCTGCGGCACAAATAGCCTCAACAGCCGGGCGCATAAGGCCGCGAAAATCAGGGGTGAGGATTTCGATTGTGGTGGCAGGCGTTGTGCGGCGCAGCGCTTCAATCACCTTGACGAACTGCCCTGCCCCGCCATCGGGAAGATCGTCGCGGTCCACGCTGGTGACCACGATATGCTGAAGGCCAAGCCGCGCGGCGGCTTCGGCCACATTCTCCGGTTCCAGCGGGTCAACCTTGCGCGGCATCCCGGTCTTTACATTGCAAAAGGCGCAGGCGCGCGTGCACACATCGCCCAGGATCATCACCGTGGCGTGCTTTTTGGTCCAGCATTCCCCGATATTGGGACAAGCTGCCTCCTCGCACACGGTGTTGAGCTTCAATTCGCGCATCAGGGCGCGGGTTTCCTCATACCCCTTGCTGACCGGAGCTTTCACCCGGATCCAGTCCGGCTTGCGATTGCGCGGGATAGACGGATCGGGGGTGAGGTCGTTCATCCCCCGCCCCATAATCGCCTCGCTTGCCACTGGCAATGCCGCGCGGCTAACGGGGACAGGATGGGGAACGAATCTGCCGAATTGCGCGGCCTGATCGCGGGCTATCGCCGCTTCCGCGAGCGCGAGTGGGAATCCGAACGCAGCCGATGGGTGGCCCTCAATGAAGGGCAGCAGCCGCGCATTATGGTTATCGCCTGCTCGGACAGCCGGGTGGATCCGTCGCATATTTTCGATGTGAATCCCGGCGAGATTTTCGTGGTGCGCAATGTCGCCGCACTGGTCCCTCCCTTCGAGGAGACGCCGGGCCATCACGGCGTTTCGGCGGCACTCGAATTTGCGGTGCAGTTCCTGCGCGTCAGCCAGATCGTGGTGTTGGGGCACGGGATGTGCGGCGGGTGCAAGGCGGCGCTGACCCAGTCGATGCAGGGGATGCAGCCGGGGCGCGGCGGCTTCGTGGCGGACTGGATCAGCCTGCTCAACGCCGCGCGCGAGAAAGTGGCATCGCAGCACGGCACGAGCGGGCGCGCGGCCGAACGGGCGATGGAGATGGAGAGCGTGAAGGTCAGCCTTGCCAATCTGCGCACCTTTCCCTGCGTGGCCACCAAGGAAGCGCGCGGCGATCTGACATTGACCGGCGCCTTCTTCGCCATATCCGACGGTCTGCTGCATATTCTGGATGAAGCGGATGGCACGTTCCGCCCAGGGGATTGAGATGCTGAAGAACATTGCCCTGTTGATCGACGCTGACAATGTCACTCCCGACGGGATCGACCCGGTGCTGACTGTGCTGGCCGAGCTGGGGCAGGTGAACATTCGCCGCGCCTATGGCAATTGGGCGAAACCCGCGCTGGTGCACTGGAGCAAGCACACGCTGCGCTACGGCCTGCAGCCGATCCAGCAGTTCGACCTCACACGGGGCAAGAATGCCACCGACATGGCGATGACGATTGACGCCATCGATCTGCTCTATCGCGGCAAAGTCGATGGCTTTGGCATCATGAGCAGCGACAGCGATTTCACCCCTCTTGCCACGCGCCTGCGGCAGGACGGCATCACGGTTTACGGCTTTGGCGACAGCAAGACGCCTGATGCCTTCCGCACCGCCTGCACCCGCTTTATCGAGGTGGACGCCTTGATCGCCGCGGCGCAGGGGGATGACAAGCCGGCCGGTGGCACTGTCAGCCCTCCCGCGCCGAAGCACCCGGTGGACGAGGAGATCATCGAACTGCTGGGAGGGGCATGGAAAGCGTCGAAACGTGATGCGGATGGCTTTGCCCGGCTGGCCGAGGTGGGCAATATCGCCAACAACCGCTCCAGTTTCGATGTGCGCAATTTCGGCTTCCGGCGGCTGGTCGATCTGATCGAGAGCACCGGGCAGTTCAAGGTGGACCGGCGCGAGGACGGGGTTTACGTCAAGCGGCTGCGCTGATCCTCATGCGCCGCAATCCACCGTTCCCGTGCCGGTATAGACGGTGCGGTTCCACCGGTCGCGCAAATGCACAGTGCCCGAATAGCGGGTGGCGCCGCTGCCTTCGGCAATGGCCGTGCCGTCCCCTTCAATCTCCAGCCGGAGCGAATAAGCGCGCCCGTTATAGAGCGTGCGGGTATTCCCCGGCAACTCGCGCGATCCGGGATCTGCGGCAAAGCGCAGCATCTCGCCGTCGATCTTGACGAAAGCATCGGCGGCGCGGGTAACAACCCGCGTGGCGAGGCTGGTGCCGGGGGCGTAAGAACAGGCCAGTCCGTAAAGGTCATGCTGTTCAAGGTCGGGGTAGAGGATCGGCTCGGGTACCACTTCCTCCAGCGGGGGGATCGCCGCATTGGCGCGCTTCACCGCCGCCACCGCCTCGGCATCGCGCCTTGCCTGCTCCTCTGGCGAAACCTGTTCCCCGCAAGCAGAAAGCGACAGACAGGCCCCCAGAAGGACGAAGGGAAACACACGCTTCATCAATGCCTCCCAAACAGCTTTTCGACATCCGCCATCGACAATTTCACCCAGGTGGGGCGGCCATGATTGCACTGGCCTGAACGCGGGGTTCGCTCCATTTCGCGCAGCAGGGCATTCATTTCCGCCACATTGAGCGGTCGCCCGGCGCGCACCGATCCGTGGCAGGCCATCGTTGCAAGCACAAGGTCGAGCTTCTCGCCCAGCAGCAGCCCGTCGCCATGCGCAGCGATATCATCCGCCAGATCGCTGAGCAGCTTTTGCGGATCGGCGCCTTTCAGCACCGCGGGCAAGGCGCGCACCAGCATGGCACCTGGGCCGAAACGTTCGATTTCAAGGCCAAGATCGGCAAATCGCCCCGCCTGCTCCTCCAGCCGGTCGCAGGCCACCTCGTCCAGTTCCACCACATCGGGCAGCAACAGTGCCTGCGACGCGGCCAGAGCATCACCTGACCCCGCCGCGCGCAATCTTTCGAGCACGATGCGTTCATGCGCGGCGTGCTGGTCCACGATGACCAGACCGTCGGCCGCTTCGGCCACGATATAGGTGTTGGCGACCTGCCCGCGCGCCACGCCAAGCGGGTAATTCTGCGCCGATTCCGGCGTGGGGCACGGCTCTACCGCGCGGCCTTGCAGCGGGGCTGGATCCGCGCCGCGCCATGCGGGTGCCGCATCGTGCAGGCGATCCGAAGGCGTAGCCCAATCCGGCCCGCCAAAGATGGAGCGGATTGCCGCCTGTTCGACCACCGGTTCGACCTGCCAGCGGTTCATCGCTGCTGTGTCGGGCATCTGCGCGCTGCGCCGATCCGCGGTGCCAAGGCTCTGGCGCAGGGCGGACACAAGAAACCCGCGCACACCGGCCGCATCGCGGAACCGCACTTCGGTCTTGGCGGGGTGGACATTCACGTCCACCTCCTCGGGCGGCAGGTCCAGAAACAGCGCCAGCACGGCGTGCCGGTCACGCGCCAGCATATCGGCATAGGCCCCGCGCACCGCGCCAGTAAGCAGGCGATCCTTCACCGGCCGCCCGTTGACGAAGAGATATTGGTGATCGGCCACGCCCCGGTTGTAGGTAGGCAGGCCCGCCACGCCCGACAGCCGCATCGCCCCGCGATCCACATCCAGCACCACGCCGTTATCCGCCAGTTCGCGCGCGATCAATTGGGCCACGCGGCTTTCCACGCTTTGTCCTACCTGCACCTGAAACACCCGCCGCCCGTCATGTTCCAGCACAAAGCCGATATCGGGCCGCGCCATCGCCAGCCGCCGCACCACATCGAGGCAGGCGGCATATTCGCTGCGCGCGGTGCGCAGGAATTTGCGGCGCGCCGGGATGCGAGCGAACAGCTGTTCCATCCGCACGCGGGTGCCGGGCGGCAGGGCAGCCGGGCCTTCTTCCACCACGGCGCCGTGATCGACCACGCGCCGCCACCCCTGCTCCGCCTCGCGCGGGCGGCTTTCCAGCGTCAGCCGCGCCACGCTGGCAATGCTGGGCAGAGCTTCGCCGCGAAAACCCAGCGTTGCGACCTGTTCGATCGCTTCATCGGGCAGTTTGGAGGTCGCGTGCCGCTCCAGCGCCAGCGCCATTTCGGCAGGCGCCATGCCGCAGCCGTCATCGGTTACTTCGATGCGCGACAGGCCGCCCTCGCCCAGCGCAACCGCAATCTGGCGCGCCCCGGCGTCGATGGCGTTCTCGACCAGCTCCTTGAGCGCAGAGGCCGGACGCTCGACCACTTCGCCCGCAGCAATGCGGTTGATCAGCGTTTCTGGCAGGCGGCGGATGTGCGGCATTGCCATGACCTAGCGACGAAGGGCCGTCAATTCGAGCCAGACCGTGTAAAAAAGGCCAGCTTGTCCGCACAAAATTTTGGCCTTTCGCCGCGCGGCGCGCTAAGGAGCGCAACCTTCTGCATCACGGCGCTGCGCCACGGCGGACAAGCTCGCCGCAACTTTCGTCAGGACATGGTTTTTCGATGAGTTCCTTTTTCTCCAAGTTCTTCAAATTCGGGTCGCAGAATATGGCGATCGACCTCGGCACGGCCAATACGCTGGTCTATGTGCAGGACCGCGGCATCGTGCTGAACGAGCCGTCGGTCGTCGCGATCGAGACGATCAACGGGATCAAGCGCGTCAAGGCTGTGGGCGACGATGCCAAGATGATGATGGGCAAGACCCCCGACAATATCGAGGCGATCCGCCCGCTGCGTGACGGGGTGATTGCCGACCTCGACGTGGCCGAGGAAATGATCAAGGAATTCATCCGCAAGGTGCATGGAAAGCGCACGCTGCTGCGGTATCCCGAAATCACCATCTGCGTGCCGTCGGGTTCCACCTCCGTCGAACGCCGCGCCATCCGCGATGCGGCCAGCAATGCGGGCGCATCCGAAGTGTTCCTGATCCTCGAACCCATGGCGGCCGCCATCGGCGCCGATATGCCCGTGACCGAACCTGTCGGCAGCATGGTGGTGGATATTGGCGGAGGGACTACCGAAGTGGCCGTGCTCTCGCTCAATGGTCTTGCCTACACCACCTCGGTGCGCACCGGGGGCGACAAGATGGACGAAGCGATCGTGTCCTATGTCCGTCGCCACCACAATCTGCTGATCGGGGAATCCACGGCCGAACGCATCAAGAAGGATTACGGCTGCGCCACCGTGCCGGAAGACGGCATTGGCGAACAGGTGACGATCAAGGGCCGTGATCTGGTCAACGGCGTGCCCAAGGAAATCACGATCAACCAGGCGCATATTGCCGAAGCGCTGTCCGAACCGATCGGCGCCATCGTGGAAGGCGTGCGCATCGCGCTGGAAAATACCGCGCCCGAACTGGCCGCCGACATCGTCGATCAGGGCATCGTGCTCACCGGTGGCGGCGCGCTGATCCGCGGGCTGGACAAGCACCTGATGGAAGAAACCGGCCTGCCGGTCAGCATCGCCGAAGACCCGCTCACCTGCGTGGCGATGGGCACTGGCCGGGCGATGGAAGATCCCACCTATCGCGGCGTGCTGATGACGGCGTAAGGCCGCATCATACGCGCCAAAATGTAAGGCATAGCGGAGGACGTGGCGGTTATGGCGCCGCCCAAGGCACACCGTTCCGGATCCAACAAGCGGGCCCAGATGGGGCTTTTCGCTGGCTATGTGCTGGCCGGGGCCAGCGCGGCCATCGGCGCGGTGCTGCTGGGAATTTCGCTGTGGAGCCCGCAGACCTTTCAGGGTTTGCGCGCCATGGCATTGGATCTTGCGTCCCCTGCCGGGCAGGCTGGTGCCGCCACCCGTGTGCAGAGCCGGTCCTTGTTTGAGGCGATTGCCGGATATTACGACGCCGGCAGCCGCAACGCGGAATTGAGCCGCGAAATGGCAATTGCGCGTGTCCGCCTCGCCGAGGCGGAGGCCTTGCGGCAGGAAAACCAGCGGTTGAAGGCCGCGCTCGACCTGATCGAAGGCGAGGAGCTTGGCCAGGTGGCGGTGGCGCGTCTGATCGGTTCCTCCTCGTCCAGCAGCCGGCGCTTCGCCTTCATTTCCGCCGGGAGCCGTGACGGGGTGCGTCCCGGTATGCCCGTCACATCGCCCATGGGTCTGATCGGCCGCGTGGTTGAAACCGGTTCCAGCACGGCGCGCATCCTTCTGCTGACCGACAGCGGCAGCATGATTCCGGTGCGGCGCGCCACCGACAATGTCGTCGCCTTTGCCGAAGGGCGCGCCGATGGCTCGCTGCGCATCCGCCTGATCAATCTGGGCATCAATCCGCTGGAGGAAGGCGATGTTTTCGTGACATCGGGCGCAGGCGGCATTTTCCGCCCCGGCATCGCCGTTGCCATGGTGACCGAGGTGACCGAGGACGGGGCCATCGCGCAATTGCTCAGCAATCCGGCGGCGACCGATGTGGTGATTGTCGAACCGATCTGGCAACGCCCGGCAATCGAGGCGGCGGAGCGGGAGCTTTCCGCCCAGTCCAGCGTCGACTGATGGAACAGATCAACCCGCGATCCCGGCGCGACGCCTATGGCAAGAAGATCAACCGCGACCATTCGCCGGCGCTGGTATACGGCGTTCCCTGTGTGACGATCATGCTGGGATCGCTGTTCCCGCTGCTGCCGGTCATCGCTCCCGCCCCCATCATGCCGCCAATGGGCCTGATGGTGCTGCTGGCCTGGCGGCTGCTTCGGCCTGGCCTGCTGCCGCTGTGGGTGGGCTTTCCCTTCGGCCTCTTCGACGATCTGTTTTCCGGGCAGCCGCTCGGCAGCGGCATCATGCTCTTCTCGCTGGCCCTCATCGCACTCGACCTTCTGGAATTGCGCCTGCCATGGCGCAATTTCTGGCAGAACTGGCTGACAGGCGCCGTGGTGCTGACCGTTTACCTGCTGCTCGCGGCGATTGTGTCAGGCGCGGATTTCCGGCTGGCGCATTTCGGCCTGTTGCTGCCGCAGCTCTTGCTTGCGATCCTGCTGTTTCCCATAATCTCGTCTCTCATCGTTCTGCTCGACCGCGGGCGCTTGATGCGCGTGCGGCGCATCGGCTGAGTTATGGATAAGCCACCTTCCTCGCACGCTCTCAACCAGTCGTTCCAGCGCCGCACCTTCTTCATCGGCGCGGCGCAGGCGAGCATTGGCCTGCTGCTGGCGGGGCGCATGGGCTATATCGCGGTGGCCGAGAACGAAAAATACCGGATGGAGGCGGAAAGCAACCGGGTGAACCTCACCCTGATTCCGCCGCGCCGGGGCTGGATACTCGACCGGCACGGTGCGCCGCTCGCCTCCAACCGGGCCGATTTTCGCGTCGATATCATTCCGGAACGGGTGGAGGACGTGCAAGGTACAGTGCGTGTGCTGGGCGATCTGCTCGCGCTGTCCGCGGTTGACCGGCAGGACCTGCTCGACCGGCTCGAAAGCGCACCGCGTTTCAGCGCGGTTCCGGTGGCCAGCGGGCTGGATTACGAAACCTTTGCCGCGGTGACTGTGCGCCTGCCCGAATTGCCGGGCGTGATCCCGCAGCGCGGCTATTCGCGCTATTACCCCACCGGCCCTTCGGTAGGGCATCTGATCGGCTATGTCGGCGCGCCAAGCCGTGAGGAATACGAGGCGGAGCCGACCCCATTGCTGCTCACACCGGGTTTCAAACTCGGCAAGGATGGCCTTGAAAAACAATTCGAACAGGAATTGCGCGGCCGGCCTGGTGCGCGGCGGGTAGAGGTCACGGCATCGGGACGCATCGTGCGCGATCTGGATACGCGCGACGACGTGCAGGGCAAGCCCGTCCGCCTCACCATTGACGGCCCCTTGCAGGATTACGCCGCACGGCGTCTTGGCCTTGAATCCGGCTCGGTGGTGGTGATGGATTGCCGCACGGGCGACATCCTGTGCATGGCATCCATGCCCAGTTTCGATCCCAACAGCTTTTCAGACGGGATCGGCCGCGTCGAATACCAGATGCTGGCCGAGAATGAGCGCGTGCCGCTGCGCAACAAGGTGCTCAAGGGGCTGTATCCCCCCGGCTCCACCGTGAAGCCTATGGTAGGCATGGCCTTTCTTGAGGCCGGGATTGACCCCAAGGAAACGGTCTTCTGCGGCGGTGGGCTTCAGGTCGGCAACCGCCGGTTTGGCTGCTGGAACCGGCGCGGCCATGGTCAGGTGGATATGGCCAAGGGCATCTACCAAAGTTGCGATGTCTATTTCTATCACCTCGCCCAGCGCGTCGGGATGGATGCCATCGCCCCCATGGCGCGCAAATGCGGCATGGGCGAGACATTTCCCCTGCCCGTTCTCAGCCAGTTTTTCGGCACTGTTCCCGACCCTGCGTGGAAGATGCAGAAATACGGCCAGCCCTGGCAGAGCTTTGACACGGTCAACGCCACGATCGGACAGGGCTATATGCTCTCCAATCCGCTGCAACTGGCGGTGATGTCCGCGCGCCTTGCCACCGGAAAACGGGTGATGCCGCGCCTTGTATATGACGAAACCCGGCCGCGCTTCGATCTGATGGGCTTTTCGGATGACCATGTCCATGTCATCCAGGAGGCGATGAGTGACGTGGTCAACGGCCCCGGCACAGCGGGGCGCGCTCGGCTTCCCATTCCCGATGTGCTGATGGCCGGCAAGACGGGCACGGCGCAGGTGGTGGGCCTCAACATTTCCAACGGGCGCACCGGCCCGTGGAAATACCGCGACCACGGCCTGTTCACGTTCTTCGCCCCCTACGACAATCCCATCTATGCGGGCGTGGTGGTTATCGAGCATGGCGGCGGCTCCGGCTCCGCCTATCCCGTGGCGCGCGATGTGATGACCTTCCTGTTCGATCCGCAGAAGGGCCTCGATGCGCTGCACGCGCTGGAACGGCAATGGGGCGGCACCGCGCAGGAAAGGCTGGCCGCGGATTATGCCCGCTATGCCGCAGCTGCCGGGGTCGACCTGCCGCGCCCGCCCGATCCCATCACACTGGCAAGGCAGGTGGAAGCGGAAGCCCGCGCCGCGGCACCGGAGCCTGCCACACCGGTGCCAGATGCTATCATTCCGCGTGAAGACCCTGTCGCAAGTGCCACAGAAGGAACGGAAGAATGAGGCGCTCGATTCCGCTTCCCGCGCCGCTCGCTGCCTTGCCCTGGATCATGCTGCTGCCGCTCTTCGCGCTGGTTCTGTTCGGGGCCGCTGTGCTCCATTCGGCGGCGGGTGGCTCCATGTCGCCCTATGCCCTGTCGCACATCTTGCGCTTCCTTGTGTTTCTGGTGGGCGCGCTTGTTCTGATGATGCTTCCCCGCCGCCTGGTCCTCGACAATGCCTATCTGGCTTATGGCGGCGTGCTGGCGCTTCTCGTGGCGGTGGAGGTTGTCGGCGCGGTTGGCGGGGGGAGCCAGCGCTGGCTGGAACTGGGCGTTGTGCGCCTGCAACCCTCGGAACTGATGAAGCCGGTCATTGTGCTGGTGCTGGCGAGCTTCTTTCACACCCTGCCCATCGGGATGTTGCGCAGCTGGCGCGCCTTGCTTCCGCCACTGGTGCTGATGAGCTTGCCGATGGGCCTGGTGCTGTTGCAGCCCGATCTCGGCACCGCGTTGGCGATCGGGTTTGGCGGTGTGGTCGTGGTGTTTCTGGCGGGTGTCCCCTTGCGCTGGTTCATCGGGGGCGGACTGCTTGCGGCCGTGGCAGCGCCGCTCGCCTATTTCTTCGTGCTCCAGGATTATCAGCGCCGGCGCGTGACCACTTTCCTTGATCCGGAGAGCGATCCGCTGGGATCAGGTTATCACATCATCCAGTCGAAAATCGCCATCGGTTCGGGTGGGATCGACGGCAAGGGCTTCGGCCAAGGCTCGCAAAGCCACCTCAATTACCTGCCCGAACCGCATACCGATTTCGTGTTCGCCACCATGGCGGAGGAATGGGGGCTGATCGGCGGGCTGTTCGTGCTGCTGGTGTTCGGCATTATCCTGCGCTGGGGCCTGCTGGTCGCCCGCGCCGCGCCCGATCGTTTTTCGCGCCTGCTGGCAGCAGGCATGACCGCGACGATCTTCTTCTATGTCGCGGTCAATCTGATGATGGTAATGGGCCTCGCGCCGGTGGTGGGCATCCCCCTGCCCTTCATGAGCCACGGCGGTTCATCGATGATGACCAACATGATCTGCATCGGCACGCTGATGATGGTCGATCGCTGGACACGGCAGGGAGGCGGGCGAGCATCCTGAACGGAGCGGCGGGATTGTCCGCAGCCCATTTGGCCGGACGGTTTTTGCGGCAAGCGCCGCTTTTCCCGCGCAGGAGGCCTTTTCATCCCGAGAAGTTGCGCTATAGGCGCGTCTCCCCGCGATTCGCCGCTCAGGCAATCCGGTTCGGTTGTGGCAAAACGCCAATGCCGGTGTGGACGCATAGCTCAGTTGGTAGAGCAGCTGACTCTTAATCAGCGGGTCCTAGGTTCGAGCCCTAGTGCGTCCACCACCTCCCCCTCCTTGTGCCAGTTGACCCCAAGCGCGGACGGCATCTTCGCGCGCAGGGCGTGTTGGAAAAATACGACAAAAGGGCCTGTTAGCTAACGGCTTGTTTACCAAGTCCGGCGCAATAGGCGCCTATGAACTATGCAAAATCCCCTATCCGTCGTGCACGATTTGCACCCTGGCTGTTAACCATCGCGGCGGCGACGCCTTTCCTTGCGACGCCCGCGGCGGCGCGCGGGATTACGGCGGGATCCTTGGTGGAAAACACCGCCACGGCCACCTTCCAGCAGGGCGCAACCACGACCACGGTCACGTCCAACACGGTCGTCGTGCGCATCGACGAACTGCTCGATGTCACCGTGGCATCGCTGGATGGCGCCAATGTGCCCATCACCGCATCGGGCGCGGTGCTGCGCTTTCAGGTGGAGAATACGGGCAATGGCCCGGAAGCCTTCAACCTCCTGGTCGACGCCGCCCTGGCCGGTGACGATTTCGATCCGGCGGTGGTGGCCATCGTCTGGGACAGCAACAATAACGGCATTTACGAGCCGGGCACCGATCTGCTGATCACGCCGGGTGGAGCCACGCCGGTCATGGCTCCCGATGCGCTGGGCACGGTTTTCGTGGTGCTGGAGTGGACGACGCCGCCGGCCGATGGCGATCTGGCGCGCGTGCGCCTCACCGCCACGGCGGTAACCGGCAGCGGGCCTGCGGGCACCGTGTTCGCGGGGGAAGGCGAAGGCGGCGGCGATGCCGTGGTCGGTGCGCAAAATGCCACCGGCAATGCGCTGGGCACCGTGTTCAGCCAGACCGCGACGGTCACGCTCAGCAAGGCGGCAACGATAGTCGATCCCTTTGGCGGCACCGAGGCCGTTCCCGGCGCGGTCGTCACCTATCAACTGACGGCGGCCGTCAACGGCTCTGCGCCGGTTTCCGACCTGGTGGTGAGTGACGCCATCCCCGCAGGCACCAGCTATGTCGCTGCCAGTCTGCGCCTCAACGGCGCTTCGCTGACCGATGCGGCGGGCGATGATGCAGGCACCGCATCTCCCACCGGAATTGCCGTGGATTTGGGCACCGTCGCAGCAGGCGCCAGCCATGTCGTCACCTTCCAGGTTGCGATTGATTGAGGAGGTTTGTGATGTTTTCCAACTTCTTGAAGGCCGCTTTTGTCGCCGGATCGCTCATGGTGGCGGCACCTATGGCAGCAATGGCGCAGGAATCGCCCGTCGCGCTTTCCAGTGCGGTGCAACTGGTCATCCCGGCGGACGAGAATGCCGGCACCGAAGAACAGCTGGCCGAGGCAAGCAATGTGCTGCCGCAGGATCTGCTGCATTTTTCGGTTTCCTACCGCAACACGGGCGCGGAGGCGGTGAGCGACCTCCTCCTCATCAATCCCGTCCCCGCCACCGTGCGGGTGACGGACGGATCGGCCCTGTCCACCCAGGTATCGGTGGATGGCGGCACGAGCTGGGGCAATCTCAGCGAACTTGTCGTTGAACGCGAGAACGGGGAGACCACCCCCGCCACGGTCGACGACATCACCCATCTGCGCTGGACAATCGCGCTGATCGCACCCGGCGAAGCGGGTTCGGTCGGTTTCCGGGCAGTCGTCAAGTAACCGTGCAACTTAATACCAGGGGATAAATCATGAACAGGACCAGACTGCTGGTCGGCACGGCGATCTCTGCCGTGGCCGGCTCGCTGCTTCTTGCGTCTCCGGCTCTTGCGGCCGGCACGCAGGCGGGCAGCACGATTACCAATAATGTGACCGTGCAATACCAGGTGGGCGGCATCGCCCAGACGCAGGCGACCGCGTCAAACACCGTGACGGTTGACCGCAAGGTCGATCTGGTGGTGGCGCGAACCGATGCGTCTGCCACCATCGTCACCCCCGGCGCGACCGCGCAGGCGGTGAGCTTCACCGTGACCAACACCTCGAACGCCACGCTGGATTTCCAGCTCTCCGCCAGCCAGCGCGCCGACGGGGAATCGGTCGACATCTTTGGCAATGACAGCTTCGATACGACCGGCGGCTTCACCTACTACCTGGATGATGGCGACGGCGTGTTCGATGCGGGCGATACCCTTATCACCCACCTCAATGCGCTGGCTCCGGATTCGCCGGTAGTGGTGCACGTGGTTGCCGCCAATGTGCCCAGCGGCCTTGCCAATGCCTCGGTCGCCGGGATCATCCTGACTGCGACGGCCAAGGAAAACAACAACGGCACCGGCCTTGGCACCGATCTGACCCAGGCCACCACCAACACGGCCGGCATGGATACGATCTTTGCCGATGCAGCCGGGTTCGTGGACGGGGCGCGCACGGCATCGTTCAGTGCCATCGACGCCTTCCAGGTGTTCGGTGCCACGTTGTCGGCCACCAAGTCCAGCCGCATCGTGGCGGGCGATTTCGGCACCGGGGCCTTCATTCCCGGCGCCACGATCGAATACTGCATCGCGGTGAGCAATGCCGCAGGCAGCGCCACGGCGGAGAACATCGTGCTGAGCGATACTCTGCCGTCCGAAGTCACCTATGTCGATGCGTTCGGCGTGCTGGTGGGTGGGCCGGATTGCAACACGCCGGGCACGGGTGTTGGTTCGGAATCGGCCGGCGTCGTCACGGGCACCGTGGCCAGCCTTCCGGCTGACACGACCCAGACGCTGATCTTCCGCGCGACGATCAACTGACCGGAACAGCAGGGCCGGCGCGTCACCCGATTGCGCCGGCCCCGTTTCCAAGACATTCGCATGATCTGGCGCACTGATCTCCGCCGCAGCCTGAAGGGCCTTTTCGGCCTTGCCCTGGTATGCGCGCTGGTCGCCCCGCACAGCGCGGTTGGCGGCACGATCAGCAATGTTGCCAATGCCAGCTGGCGCGTGGGCGACACCCGTCAGAGTGTGCAGTCCAACGAAGTTTCCTTTGCCGTACGCACCCCTCCCCCGGCGATGCGCGTGCGCACATTCGTGCCGCAGCCGGGCGCGAACGGTTCGGTCGATCTGCTGGCAAATTACTGCGCAGGCCGCCCCGGTACATCCGGCCCGCTTGCCGTATCGCCCGGCGCCGGACTCACCGTTTCCACACCGGTGGTGGAAAGCAGCAGCGTGCGCGCAGGGCTTCAGATGGTGCTCCAGATTGAAGCGCCCGCCGCCAATCTGGACCCCGCTTCGGTCGATACGCTGGATTTGCTGATCGCTTCGCAAACGGGCGATGCAGAGCGAGTCCGCGCAATCGAGACCGCCGCCAATTCGGGTGTGTTCCTCGCCTCCATCGCCACCACCGCCAATCTGGAGCCAATCGTGCATCACGATTGCCAGCTGGCGGTGCAGAACCATTCGGCCATTACCGTGCGGACGCTGGGCGAAGACGGCGCGGCAGGCACCACGATTGCCAGCCTGGAGGCGCTCGCCGATCCGCTGGGCGTGGTGTTCGACAGCGTGACCGGTGCGCCGGTCAACGGTGCGGTGGTGACGCTGATCGATGCGCGCACCGGCACGCCGGCCAAGGTTTTCGCCTTTGACGGGGTGACGCCTTACCCCTCCTCCATCACCACCGGTTCAGTGGTGACCGATGCTGCGGGTCGCACCTATCCGATGGGTGACGGCGCCTACCAGTTCCCGCTGGCCCCGCTGGGCGATTACCGTCTGGTGGTCAGCCCGCCTGCTCCCTACACGGCCCCTTCGGCAGCCACGGCAGAGCAGATTGCCAGCCTGCCCCGCCCCGGCGGCGGCGCGTTCACCATTCTGCCCGCTTCCTATGGCGCGATTTTTGCACTCACTTCGCTCGACCCGCTGCTGGTGGATATTCCGGTGGATGGCCCGCGCGGCGAGCTGGTAATCCGCAAGACCGCCTCGCGCGACCGGGCGCAGCCGGGCGACAATGTCGTGTACCGCGTCACCCTGACCAACCGCGATCCTGCGCGCCCCAGCGGGCCGATCGTGCTCGATGACCTTGCCAGCGCCGCTCTGCGGCTGCGCGCCGGGTCGGTGCGGGTGAACAATGCGGCCGTGGCCGAGGACGCGCTGGAAATGGCCGGCACCGGGCGCGGCTATGCTCTGGAACTGCCCAGCCTCGCGCCGGGACAGAGCCACACGGTCACCTACATGATGAGCGTGCGTCCCGATGCGTCCGCCGGGGTCGCCATCAACACCGCCACCGCAACCAATGGCGGCACGCGCCAGAGCGCGCAGGCCCGCCTGCGGATCACGCGCAGCGGGCTTGCCAGCCGGATGACGCTGATCGGCCGCGTGACCGAAGGCGGTTGCGTGGATCCGGCGCAGGCGCGCGGGATTCCGGGCGTGCGCGTAATGTTGCAGGATGGCAGTTTTGCCGTAACCGATGCCGAGGGGCGCTATAACTTCGAAGGGCTGGTGCCGGGCACGCACGTCGCGCAGCTGCAGCCGCATACCTTGCCCGAAGGCAGCCGCGCGGTCGATTGCACCCGCACCACCCGCAGCGCAGGCAGCGCCACCTCGCGCTTCGTGCGGGGGCAAGGGGGCAGCCTGGCGGTGGCCGATTTCCATGTCGATCTGCCCGAAGGCGCACTGGATGCGCTGTTCGCCGCACCCGCCTTGCCCATGCCCGCACAGCCGGATGCCGAGAACGAAGCGGAGACCGCGCCGGCTTCCATCGACTGGCTGGCGCAAGGTGATGGCCCGGACGGTTTCCTCTCGCCCGCCGCCGATGCCAACCCGCGCTCCCCCGCGATTCGTGTGGCGGTGCGCCACCGCGCCGATGCCAGCGCCGCGCTGCTGGTGAACGGTGCGCCCGCTCCCGCGCTCGCTTTTGAAGGCACGCAGCGGCAACCTTCGGGCGCTTACGCCGTCAGCCACTGGCGCGGCATTCACCTGTCCGGTGCGGAAACGCGGCTCGATGCGGTGCTGACACGTGGCGAAGACACGCAGACCCTCACCCAAGCCGTGCATTTCGCCGATACGCCCATGCGTGCAGCCATCGTGCCGGAACTCTCCAACCTGATTGCCGATGGCACCACCGCGCCGGTGCTTGCCCTGCGCCTGACCGACCGCAACGGGCGGCCCGTCCATGCGGGCATTTCGGGCGCGTTCACGCTCGACGGCCCCTATCGCAGCGCCAGCGAGGCGCAGGCCTCGCGCCTGCTCGCCCTCAACAATTTCGGCGGCAGCGATGCGCGCTGGGTAATCGAAGGGGATGACGGGATCGCCCGCATCGCGCTCGAACCCACGTTGATCTCCGGCTCGTTCTCGGTCACGCTCAACTTTGCCGATGGCGAAAGCCGGCGGACGCAGCAGATCGACGCCTGGATGCAGCCGGGTGACCAGCCCTGGACGCTGATCGGCCTTGTCGAGGGTTCAGCCGGCGCGCAGAGCGTGGCCGACGCAATGGAGCGCGGCGAGGATTTCTCCAGCGATCTGGGCGGCGATGCGCGCGTCGCGCTCTATGCCAAGGGGCGCGTTCTGGGCCGCTATCTGCTCACCGTCGCGTATGACAGCATGAAACAGGCCGATGACCAGCCCCTGCTCGGCATTATCGATCCCACTGCCTATTACACCATCTTTGCCGACGGGTCGCAGCGGGCATTCGATGCGCAATCGCGCGAGAAGCTGTATGTTCGTGTAGAAACGTCTGCCTTTTATGCGCTTTACGGTGATTTCCTGACAGGCTTTGTGAATACAAGCCTGGCGCATTACCAGCGCACGGCCACCGGCGTGAAGGCCGAGGCGCAGTTTGGCGCGGTGCAGGCGCAGGCCTTCGCCGCCGAAATCGCCACGCGCCACCGCCGCGACGAAATTCAGGGCAACGGGTTGACCGGCCCTTACCGCTTGTCGAGCCGCTATATCCTTCCCGGCAGTGAGCGGGTCGTGGTGGAAGTGCGCGACCGCCTGCGGTCTGAAGTCATTACCGAACGCCGCGTGCTGATGCGCTTTGTCGATTACACGCTCGATATGCTCAGCGGCACGATCACGCTGGCCCAGCCGCTGGCGGGACGCGACGAGGCGCTCGATCCGCAATTCCTGGTGATCGATTACGAGGTCGATGAACAGGGACAGGCGCAGTGGAATGGCGGGGTGCGCACCACCTGGACGGGCATGGGCGGCGCGCTGGAACTGGGGGCCACCGCGATCAGCGACCGGGGCGAGGCCGAACGCGCCAACCTCGGCGCGGTGGATATGCGCCTGCATCTGGACGCCGCGACCGAAGTGCGCGCCGAACTTGCCCTGTCCGATGGCGCCAGTGGCAGCGGCAATGCCTGGCTGGCCGAAATGCGCCACCAGAGCGGCAACCGCGATATCTCCGCCTATGTCCGGCAGGTGGACAGCGATTTCGGTGTGGGCCAGCAGAACCTTGCTGAACGCGGCCGCCGCAAGATCGGCGCCGATGCGCGGGTTGAACTGGTCGAGGGCCTGTCGGCCGTCGCTGCCCTGTGGCGCGAGGACAATCTGGACAACAGCGCCAACCGCGAAGCGGGCGAGCTGCGCCTGCTGCGTCGCACCGAAAGCACCGATATGTTCGCCGGGATCGCGCATCTGTCCGACACCCGCGCCGATGGCGCCGCCGCAACCTCCACCGTGCTGGAAGCAGGCGCAACGCAGCGCCTGTTCGACAACCAGCTTGAAGTGTCGGGCACCACCAGCGTTGCGCTGGGCGGTGCAGACGCGATCGATCTGCCCAACCGGCACACGCTGGGCCTGCGCTATGCGGTGACAAGCGATGTGCGCGCCATTGCCTCTTACGAAATCGCGCAAGGGGCCGCGCTCGACAGCCGCAATTTGCAGGCGGGCTTGGAATTTGCGCCGATCCGGGGCAGCCGTGTGATCACCACGCTGGGCCGGCAGAGCCTGGGCGCGGATGCGGCGCGCAGCTATGCCGCCTTCAGCCTGGGGCAGACCTTAGGCCTTTCCGAAGCGGTCAGCTTTGACCTGCTGGTGGACGGCAACCGGACGCTGAGTGGCGGAATTGCCTTGCCCAATGTGGCAAACCCGGCCCATCCGGTCTCCTCCGGCGGGTATCTGGGCCAGTCCGGTGCGCTGGGCGAGGATTACACGGCCTACAGCATGGGGGCCAATATCCGGCTCGATCAATGGTCGGCCCGCGCCCGCGCCGAACTGCGAACAGGCGAATATGCCGATCGGCGCGGCCTGTCCGCTGCCATCCTGCGCGATCTGGGCGAAGGCAAGGTGGCAGGTGGCGGCTTTACGTGGAGCCGCGCGAGCACCGCCGCAGGAACCAGCGTGACCGTATCCGACGCAGCCCTTTCAGTCGCATGGCGCCCGGCGGCCAGCACCTTCGCCATGCTGGGCAAGGCAGAATACCGCAGCGACCGTGTGGTGGGCGCTGTAGCGGGCGAAATCGGCCCCGCTGGCCGTTCCTCGCTGACACTGGACGGCGATGCGCGCTCGCGCCGCTTCATTCTCTCCACCTCCACCAATTGGGCACCGCGCGGGCAGGATCGCCTGCGCCCCAGCGAAGTGGGCGTGTTTGCCGCCGTCCGGCACGATCTGGACAGTGTGGAAGGTTACAGCGCCAAGGGCACATCGCTGCTGGGCGGGTTTGACCTGCGCATTGCCGTGGGTGAACATATCGAAGTGGGTGGCCGCGCCAATGTGCGCGCCAATCTGGCCGAAGGCTCCACGCATTTCTCGGTCGGGCCGGAAGTGGGCATCAGCCCCGTGCCCGATATGCTGCTGACGGTTGGCTACAATATCACCGGTTTCCGCGATGCCGATTTCGGCGAAGCGCGGCAGACCAATCGCGGCATCTATGCCAACGTCCGGTTGAAGTTCGACCAGGACCTGTTCGGCCTGCTGGGGCGCAGGCAATGAGGTGCTCTGCCCAACTTCCTCGCCTGGTTATGGTGGCATTAACCATGTGCAAAGGGATTCTGCCTAAGGCTCGCCCCGTGTTTGGGCCTGGATGGAAAACCGGATTTGCCGCGCGCCTGATGGCGCTGATCTTTGCCGTGATGGCGGGCGGGATACTGTCCAATCCGGCGCAGGCGCAGAATTGCCAATACGCCACCTCGCAAGGGCCAACCGGGCCGGCCAATTGGCAGACCTATTGCTGGCTCGACCTCACCAATTACAACAACACGGCTGCCCGCAGCACATCGGGCCAGAACATGAGCTACACCCTGCCCGATGGCACGGTGATGACCTTTACCCTGCGCGTATCGGGCGCGGCAGCGGGTGCGGCAGTGTCACCATCATGGACCGGTGCAGCGGTGGGCAACACCGCGTTTCTGGGCATTGGCGGGCGGCCCATATTCTACCAGACCGCATCGGGGACCACCACGGTCACCTTCAGCAATATCGTCCTCACCCCGCCCTCCGGATCGCAAGCGATCACATCCTATATGTTCGTGGTGGGCGACGGCGAAAGCTCGAACGGCGGGGAATCGATCCAAATCACCACCAATGGCGGGGCGTGGCAATTGCTCGATCTCGTTGGCCCGGTCAGCGGGTCGACTTACCCCACGGTCAGCGGGGTGAACACAAGCACCGCCACCGTTACCGGCGTGGGCGGAACGGTGGGGGCGCATATCTTCGGATCGAGCACTCCCACTTCGGTGACGGCCACAATGGTCGGTTCGGGCCTGCAGGGCATGATGTTCGCGGTCCGCTTCGCCTCGATCAGGTTGACGCAGCAGATTACGGCCACACGCATCGACGCGGCAGACCAGTTCACCTTCGACATTGGCGCGGCCAGCAATGGCGCGGTGCTCGCATCAGGCACCACATCGGGCACCGGGCTTGGCCCCTTTGCCGCCGCCGCCCTGTCGAGCAGTTCCGCCCTGCCGCTGCGCCTGGTGCAGAACATGGCAAGCGGCAGCGTGAGCGCGCAGGGTCAATACCGCACGCTGCTGACCTGCACAAATGCGGTCAGTTCGTCCACGATCCTGCCCACCAATGTGGAAACGGTGAATTTCAACCTCGGCGCACTGCAATTCGGCGACAATGTGAGTTGCGTGTTCACCAGCGTGCCGCGCCCGCATCTGCAACTCAGCAAGGCGCTCGCCACGTCAGGGCGGCGATTTGCAACCGACCAGTTCATCATGCGGATCGATCAGGGCAGCACAGTGGTGGCGACGACCACAACCACGGGCACAGGCGCCACGGTCACGACCGGCTCCACTGCGCTGACGCAGGTGACACCCGGCACCGCCTACACGCTGTATGAGCTGGGCGCGGGTGCGACCGCGCTTGACCAATACACCGCGACGATGAGCTGCACCAATGCCTGGAGCGGTTCGACCACGCCGCTGCCAACCACGGCAACCGCCACGATCACGCCGCAGTTCGGCGACATCATCCGCTGCACCATCACGAATACGCGGCGCGGCAATAATGCGACGCTGTCGGTGACGAAAAGCTCCACCCTGCTGTCTGACCCGGTGAACGGCACCACGGTGCCGTTTCATATTCCCGGCGCGCTGGTGCGTTACAGCTTGCTGGTGCAGAATTCGGGCAATCTGCCTGTGGACAACAATTCGGTGCTGGTGATCGATGCCCTGCCAGCCAATCTGCGCGTGGGCACAGCAGCCGCGCCCACTTTCACGCAAGGCTCGCCCACCTCGAACCTTACCTTCAACGCGGCAAATGATGTGCGCTACTCCAACGCAGCGACACAGCCCACCAGCTTTGCCGCCTGCACATATACGCCGATGGCAGCCTACGATCCGGCGGTGCGCTTCATCTGCATCAATCCCAAGGGATCGATGGCCGCATCCACCGGCACGCCGCGCAGCTTCACGGTCAGCTTCACAGCGCAGATCCGCTGACGGGCCAAAATCCCGGTTCCCCTGCCTCGCCCACCCCGCTAAGCACGCGGTCATACAAGCGGCACAAGGGGAAAGTTTGGGCCATGAGCATTCTGAAAGGCCGCGTGGCCGTGGTTACCGGTGCCAGTTCAGGCATCGGCAGGGCCTGCGCGCTGGGCTTCGTGGCAAAGGGTGCCAAGGTCGTGCTGGCCGCGCGCCGGGTTGACCGGCTGGCCGATCTGGTCGCTGAGATCGAAGGGATGGGCGGCGAAGCGCTGGCCGTTGCCACCGATGTGACCGACGAGGCGGCGGTCGAGAACCTGTTCGCGGCAGCGGTGGAACGGTTCGGCACGGTGGATGTGCTCATCAACAATGCCGGGATTGCCGAGAATACGCCGGTCGATCAGGCCAGCCTCGATCACTGGAACACGGTGATCGCCACCAATCTCACCAGCGCCTTCCTGTGCTGCAAGCACGCCTGGCCGATCTTCAAGCGCGGCGGGCATGGGCGCATCGTCAATGTCGGTTCGATCTCGGCCAAGGTGCCGCGGAATGAATGCCCCAGCTATACCGCCAGCAAGTTCGGCCTGGCGGGCCTCACCCATGCGCTGGCGCTGGATGGGCGCGATCACAATATCGCCGTATCGATCTTCCACCCCGGCATCGTCGCCACCGAGATCATGCCGGGATCGGTGAAGCTGCCCGAAAATTTCGCCGCCACGCCCGAAGAAGCAGCGGGCATCATCATCCATATGTGCGATATGCCCGACCACCTCAATTTCTACGAAGCACTGATGGTGCAGAACAAGCTGCCCTTCCTGGGCCGCGGCTGACGTCAAACGGCGGTGGGCGCGATTCTGGACTGCTGGAACATTGCCGACCTGCGCGACAAGGCGCAGGCGCGGTTGCCGCGCGGGATCTGGGAATATCTTGAGCGCGGGGTGGAGGACGAGCACGGCATGGCGCGCAACCGTGCCGCGCTCGACGCGCTCACCTTCGTGCCGCGCGTGATGCGGCGGGTGGACGCGATCGACACCAGCGCCACCATCTTCGGCCAGCCGGTTCCGCTCCCCCTCGCCATCGCCCCCACCGGCGCGGCGGGGCTGATCTGGCACAAGGGCGATGCGCATCTGGCGCGCGCTGCCGCGGCGGCAGGCGTGCCCTTCACCATTTCCAGCGCGGGCACCATGGATATCGAGGATATCGTGCCCGCCGGGGGCACGCAGTGGTTCCAGCTTTACCTCTGGCGCGACAAGGAACTGTCCTACGAGGTGGTGCGCCGCGCGCATTTGCTGGGATGCGGGGCGCTGTTCGTGACGCTCGACCTGCCGGTGATCCCCAACCGCGAATATCTGCACCGCAACGGCTATGGGATGCCGATCAAGGCCAACCGCCGCAATGTGCCCGATATGCTGTTGCATCCGCGCTGGCTGGCGGGCGTGCTGGGGCGCTATTTGCTGGAGGATGGCCGCCTGCCCACACAGGCCAACCTGCCCGCGCATCTCAAACATTCGGTCGCGCGCGGGGCAAAACCGGGCGCGCATTTCAAGCAGGACGATCTGGACGAGGACGCCTTGCGCCATCTGCGCGACCTGTGGCCGGGCAAGCTGGTGCTGAAGGGCATCCTGCACCCCGATGATGCGCGGCGCGCATTGGCGCTGGGGGTGGATGGCATCGTTGTTTCCAACCACGGCGCGCGCGCGCTCGATGGCGCGATCGCCGCGATCGATGCCCTGCCCGGCATTGTCGAGGCAGTGGGCGGCAAGCTCACCATCTTCCTCGACAGCGGGGTGCGCAGGGGCAGCGATATCGTGAAAGCGCGCGCGCTGGGCGCGGATGCGGTGATGGTGGGGCGCGCCGCGCTCTATGGTCTGGCGGCAGCGGGCGAAGCCGGGGTCGCCCGCGCGCTCGAATTGCTGGCAGAGGAGACGCGGCGCACCATGGCCATGCTGGGTGCGCGCAACTGGGGCGAAGTCAGCCGCGAAACGCTGGGCCTCTAAAGCCCTGCATAGCCGCGATACCATTCGACAAAGCGCGGCACGCCCACATCAACCGAGGTGGTGGGCCGGTAGCCCAGATCGCGGCTGATCGCGGAGATATCGGCAAAGGTGCGCGGCACATCGCCCGGCTGCATCGGCAGCATCTCGACAAGGGCCTCACGGCCGCACGCCTTTTCCAGCACCGCGATCACATCGGTCAGCTTTTCGCACTGATGGTTGCCGATATTGTAGATCGTGTGCGGGGCCACGCTGCCACCGGGTTTTGGCGCGCCGTCATCCGCCGGGGGATGATCCAGCGCCGCCACCACGCCCGCCACGATATCGTCGATATAGGTGAAATCGCGCCAGACCTCGCCATGGTTGAAGACCGGTATCGGCTGCCCTGTCAGTATCCTGTGCGTGAAGCTCCACACCATCATGTCGGGCCGCCCCCACGGGCCGTAAACGGTGAAAAAGCGCAAGCCCGTGAGCCGCAGGCGGTAGAGATGCGCGTAGGTCTCGCTCATCAATTCGTCCGCCTTCTTGGTGGCGGCATAGAGCGACATCGGGTGATCGACCCGGTCATCGACCGCAAACGGCACCTTCTTCGCCCCGCCATAAACCGAGCTGGAGCTGGCATAGACCATATGGGCGATGTGCCGCTCGCGCGCGATTTCCAGCAGGTTGAGATGCCCGGCGATATTGGCGGCGATATAGGCGCGCGGGTGGTCGATCGAATAGCGCACGCCCGGCTGCGCGCCCAGATGCACGATGGCATCGAAAGCCTCGCCATGCAGCGCATTGGCCAGCGCGATATGGTCGGAAAAATCCACCTGCTTGAACACGAACCGATCGCCTGCGCTTTGCGCCACCCGCGCGAGGCGATCCGTTTTCAGCGATACGGGATAGTAATCGTTGAGGCTATCTATCCCCAGCACGCTGTCGCCACGCGCCAACAGGCTGTCCGCCACCGCCGAACCAATAAAGCCCGCAACTCCGGTAACCAGATAACGCATGGATACTCCTGCTGACGGCCCAATCGGCGGCTCGCCCTGCCCCTAGCGCAGAATTGCTAAGGCTTCAAAAACAGCCGGTGCGCTTGATCCGCCCGGCGTGGCGGTTCACAAGCGGTGCAATGCTGCGTGCGGTTTTGTCCCTTCTCGTCTGCCACCTGCTGATGCTCGCAAGTCCGGCAGGGGCGCAGAGTTCAGCCAGCCTGTGGGAACAGGATCTGCGCCTTGCCTCTCTGGCCGAACGCCTGATGGGTGCCAATGCGCATTTGTGCCGCCATACCATGCCGCTGACCGGCATGATCATCCACAGCGCCGATCAGTACGGGCAGGAAGCGGGTGGGTGGTTCGTCAACGGCGCGGCCAGCGTGGCGCAGGTCCTGCCGGGCTCTGCCGCGGAACAGGCGGGGCTGCGGCCGGGCGATGGCCTGATCGCTATCGGCGGTATGCCGGTTGATCGCCTGCCACGCCGCCCCGGCTTTCCCTTGCGGGACGAGGTGTTCGAGCATCTGGCGCAGGTGTCGGGCGCAGTCACGCTGGACGTGCGGCGCGACGGGGTGCAGCACCGCGTCGGCATGAATGCGCCGCACGGATGCCGCGTTCTGGTGGAAGTGCTGGCGGATAGCGGCAACACCGCCCGTTCGGACGGGCGCGTGATCCAGATCAGCCACGCGCTGGCCGCAAGGCTGGACGAGTCGGGCCTGGCGGTGCTTTTCGCGCACGAGCTCGCCCATGCGGTGCTGGAACATCAACGGCGCCTGCGCGAAGCGGGCGTTGCCGAGGGATTGGCGGCCGAATTCGGGCGCAGCCGCCGACTCACCCGGCAGGCCGAGGTCGAGGCCGATCTGCTCTCCGCGCATCTTCTCGCCAATGCCGGGTTTGATCCCGCAATTGCCCCTGCTTTCTGGCAGGATACGGCCGCGCAGGTTCTGGGCACAGGCCTGCTGCGCAGCCGGGTCTATCCGCCCAATGCCGAACGGGCGCGCCTGATCGCGCGCGAGATTGCAACCGGGTTGGCGGGGCAGTCGCTCCCCTCGGCCGCCGCCCATCTGTTGATGCGGCGCGATCAGCCGATGGGCGATTAGTGCCGCCCCTTTATCGGCCGGGCGCCTCGCTGATGTCGATATATTGCCGGTCGAAATAGGTCAGCGGCGTGGCATCCTGCCGGTGCTTGGCGGCCGTCAATTCCCCGATAAAGATGCTGTGCGTGCCGAAATCATGCGCGTGCACAAGCTGGCAGACGAGGCTCGATTGCGCGCTGGCGAGCACCGGCACGCCATCGGCCATCTCCCAATCCCCCACGGTGAAGCGATCTGCCGCCGATGGCGTCATGAAGTGCTCCGCCACATCACGGTTGCCAAGGCCAAGCACGTTCACGCAAAAGCGCCCCTCCGCGAGCAAGGGGGCATGGAGCGAGGCGCTGCGGTTGATGCACACGAGCAGCGAGGGGGGATCGAAGCTGAGCGAGCTGACCGCGGTGGCGAGAATCCCATAGGATCGCCCCCCATGCCGCGTGGTCACGGCATAGACGGTGGCCGCGACATGGCGCATGGCCTTGCGGAAATCGTCCAGCAAGCCTTCGTGTTCGGGCATTGAATCGGTCACTGCGCCTCCCTGTGAACTCCATGCGCAAGCCCTGCGCGCGGCGCAAGCGGGAATGACGCAAAGGCGTAAATGTGAAGCTATTTGCTTGCGATCACATTTTAATGTGATAGACCGACGCGCATGGATGATACAACTGTTTTCAGGGTGCGCGAGGTTGTCGAAAGCGGGAAAATGACCCGTGCGGGGCTGGCGCGGGCGGCGGGGCTCCATGTCAATTCGCTGCGCGATTGCACGCTGCCCAGCTGGAATCCCACGGCGGACACATTGAGCAAGCTGGAACGCTTTCTTGACGATAACGACGACACCCCCGTGCTTGTCGGGATAGAGGAAATCATCGAGGAGGCGCGCAACGGCCGTATGTTCATTCTGGTGGATGACGAGGACCGCGAAAACGAAGGCGATCTTGTCATCCCGGCCCAGATGGCCACCCCCGACGCGATCAATTTCATGGCGACGCATGGCCGCGGCCTGATCTGCCTCGCGCTCACCCGGCAGCGTGTGGACACGCTGGGCCTCGACCTGATGAGCCGCAAGAACCGCACACGCCACGAAACCGCTTTCACTGTGGCGATCGAGGCGCGCGAGGGCGTGACCACGGGCATCAGCGCCGCCGACCGGGCGCGCACCATTTCGGTCGCCATCGACGCCAGCAAGGGCCCGGACGATATCGTCACTCCCGGCCATGTCTTCCCGCTGGTCGCACGCGAAGGCGGCGTGCTGGTGCGCGCCGGCCATACCGAAGCGGCGGTGGACATCTCCCGCCTTGCCGGCCTCAACCCCAGCGGTGTGATCTGTGAAATCATGAACGAGGACGGCACGATGGCCCGCCTCGACGATCTGATCCGCTTCGGCCGCCGCCATGGCCTGAAAATCGGCACGATCCGCGATCTTATCGCTTACCGCCGCCAGCACGATCACCTGCTGGAACAGCGCGCCGAAACGCGTTTCCGCAGCCACTGGGGCGGCGAATGGCGCGCGATCAGCTTCTGGAACAAGGCGACCCGCAGCGAAACGATGGCGCTGGTCAAGGGCCATATCGACCCCGCCCGCCCCACGCTGGTGCGGATGCACGCGCTCTCGCTGTTCGACGATATCTTCGCGCAGGACACAGAACGGCACGGCCTGCTCGAAGGGGCGATGCGCGCGATTGCCGAAGAAGGTGCGGGCGTGGTCGTGCTGATCAACCGGCCGACCGACGATTATGTCAGCCGCGCGATCCACAGCCAGAAAGGCGGCCCTCCCCCGCTCGAAAATGCAAGCGACGAACCCACCGAACAGCGCGATTACGGCGTGGGCGCGCAGATTCTTGCCGAGCTGGGCGTGCGCGACATGGTGCTGCTTACCAATACCCGCCACTCGCTCGTCGGCCTTGAAGGCTATGGCCTTTCGATTGTCGGCGAACAGCCGATTGCCAAGTAAGGATTTCCCAAAATGGCCCGATTTCTGATAGTTGAGGCGCGTTTCTACGCCCATTTGAACGATATGCTGATCGAAGGGGCGCGCACCGCGCTGGTGGCGGCGGGACACAGTGTTGAGGTGCTGACCGTGCCCGGCGCGCTGGAAGTCCCCGGCGCGATTGCGGCGGCGGCCAATTATTACGACGGCTTTGTTGCGCTGGGCGTGGTGATCCGGGGCGAGACCTATCACTTTGAAATCGTGGCGGGCGAAAGCGCGCGCGGCATCATGGCGCTGACGATGGACGGAATTGCCGTGGGCAACGGCATCCTGACGACCGAAAACGAGGCGCAGGCAATCTACCGCGCCGATCCGAAACAGGGCAATAAGGGGGCAGTCGCAGCCGAAGCGGCGATGGCGCTGCTGGCTATCGGAGAGAGATACGCATGACCCTTCACCCCTCGCAAGGCGGAATCCCGCTGGTTCTGGGCGGCAATGTCTTTGGCTTCACCGCCGATCTGGATGCCAGTTTCGCCGTGCTTGACCGCTTTTACGAGGCGGGCGGGCGGATGGTGGATACCGCCCAGGGCTATTCGGTCTGGGTACCCGGCCATGTCGGGGGCGAAAGCGAGGCAGTGATTGGCAAGTGGCTGGAATCGCGCGGCATTCGTTCCGAAATGAAGATTGCCACCAAGACCGGAATGTTCGGCAAGCCGGGCGATCTGGCCCCGGCCAAAGTGGCGGAGGAACTGGACAAATCGCTGGTGCGGCTGCGCACCGATTACGTTGACCTGTATTACGCGCACCGCGATGAAGAAGAGACGCCGCAGCCCGAAGTTGCTGCCGGTTTTGATGCGCTGGTGAAGGCCGGTAAAGTGCGCGAACTGGGCGCGTCGAATTACGATGCATCCCGCCTTGCCTCGCTCAACGCAGCCGCGGACAACGGCGGGCATACGCGCTTCACCGTTCTGCAGAACGAATATAATCTGGTCTGCCGGGAGGCGTTTCCGGCCGATTTGCAGATGCTCTGCGCCGAGCAGGATATCCTGCATTTTCCGTGGTTTGGCCTTGCCGCCGGGTTTCTGACCGGCAAATACCGCAGCCGCGCGGATCTCGAAAAGCACAACCGTGGCTCCTCGATCGAACGCTTTTTCGAGCGGGGGCTGAAAGTGCTGCCGGTGCTGGACGAAGTCGTGGCCGAAACCGGCGCCAGCCACGGTGCGGTGGCGCTGGCCTGGCTCCTCGCCCAGCCCGGCATCGCTGCCCCTATTGCCAGCGCCAGCAAGCCCGAACAGCTCGACATTCAGTTCGAAGCGCTGACGCTCAAGCTCAGCGCGGAGCAATTGGCGCAGCTGACGGCAGCGGGCCAACCACCGGACTGAGCGCGACACAAAGGCACCCAAAGCGACACGCGGTGACAGGCCGACCCATCGGCGGGGCCAAAACCATGCTCAGAAGCGCCAAACAGGCCCACATAATCCGGCCCGTGAAAGCCAACAAAATCCAACGCAAATCACATTATAATGTGATCGATGTGATGCCGGGATGCGGTTTCCTGTAGGAAATATTCGCAAAGCCCCTGCGCCGGGAACCCGCAGCGCCCCCATCCTTTATGCGAGAATGAACGGGCCCCTCGAATGGATCGCCGCCATCGGCACGATGCTTGCCGCTGGCTTGATTGCCGCGGATCGCGGTCGCCGCGCCACCGGCTGGGGCTTTATCCTGTTCTGCGCTGTATCGGTGACATGGATCGTATCCGGCCTCACCTCGGGCGCCATGCCGATTGCCGCGATGAACGCGGTTCTTCTGTGCATCAATCTGTGGGGCGTGTGGCAATATCTGCTCAGCCCCAAGAATCGCCGGGTCATGGAAATGATGGAGGCTGTTCAGCCCCGGATCGAGGCCGAGGTCGAGAAGGAAATGGCGCGGGAGGGTTAGCCCCCACCCCGCGCCCGAACCCTTACTTCAAGCGGCCAAAACACGCGCGTCCGGCATAGACAGCGCTGTCGCCCAGTTCCTCCTCGATACGGATGAGCTGGTTATATTTGGCAAGCCGGTCCGACCGGGCAAGGCTGCCGGTTTTGATCTGCCCGCAATTGGTGGCCACCGCCAGATCGGCAATGGTGGCATCCTCGGTCTCGCCCGAACGATGGCTCATCACGCTGGTGTAACCGGCGCGGTGCGCAATCTCCACCGCCTGCAGCGTTTCGGACAGCGAGCCGATCTGGTTGACCTTCACCAGCAGCGAATTGGCCAGTCCCTTGTCGATCCCCATGGCAAGGCGGCGCGGATTGGTGACGAACAGGTCATCGCCCACCAATTGCACACTGCTGCCAATCCTGTCGGTCAGCAGTTTCCAGCCTTCGAAATCGTCCTCGGCCATCCCATCCTCGATCGATCGGATCGGATAGGCCTTGCACAGATCGGCCAGGTAATCGGCCATTTCGGACGGGCTGAGCGACGTCCCCTCGCCCGCCATGTCGTAGCGGCCATCGCTGAAAAATTCGGTGCTCGCACAATCGAGCGCCAGCGCGATGTCCTCGCCCGGCTTGAAGCCTGCCTGTTCAATGCTCGCCATGATGAAATCCAGCGCATCGCGCGTGCTGGCAAGGTTGGGGGCAAAGCCGCCTTCATCGCCCACAGATGTGGACAGGCCCTTCTGCGACAGGCCCTTCTTCAGCGTGTGGAACACTTCCGCGCCCCAGCGCACGGCTTCGGCCAGGCTGTCTGCGCCCAGCGGCATGATCATGAATTCCTGGATGTCGATCGGGTTGTCCGCGTGCTCCCCGCCATTGATGATGTTCATCATCGGCACCGGCAGGACATGGGCGGATACGCCGCCAATATAGGAATAGAGCGGCAGGCCGCGCGCATTGGCCGCCGCCTTTGCCACCGCCAGCGAGGTGCCCAGAATGGCGTTCGCGCCCAGATTGCTCTTGTTCGCGCTGCCATCCAGTTCGATCATGATCGCGTCGATATCGCGCTGATCCTCGGCATCGAGGCCCAGCAGCGCATCGCTGATCGGGCCGTTCACGGCTTCGACGGCCTGCAGCACGCCCTTGCCCATGTAGCGCGTCTTGTCCCCGTCGCGCAGTTCCACCGCCTCGTGCGCGCCGGTGCTGGCACCCGAAGGCACGGCGGCGCGGCCAAAGCTGCCGTCCTCCAGCAACACGTCCACTTCAACCGTGGGGTTGCCTCGGCTGTCGAGGATTTCGCGGCCGTGAATATCGATGATGGCAGTCATGATGCGTTTCCTGTCCTGATGCGCAATCTGCGGGCGGGTGTGGCGCGCGCGGTTGCAATATGGCAAAACGGCCCCGATATCGAATGCGATACCGGCTGTGTGCGGAACCCCTATTCCGGGGAACGGACAGGCGCAAGCCGCGTTGGCCATTCACATGACCGGCTTGATGATGGTTTGCCGGATTTTACAAAGGGGAAGCATTGATGGCTCAGGATACACCCAAGCCCGCCACCGCCAAGCCGCGCAGCACCAAGCCGCGCACCGCCAAGGCTGCGGCCTCCGCTGCACCCACCGCCGGCGTGGAAGAAGCCCGGTCGCGCTTCACCGCTGCGGTGGAAGAAGCCAAGGCAGGTGCCGCCGCGCTGACGGGTGAGGCGAAGGCCCGCGCCGCCACGCTGACGGACACCGCCAAGACGCGCGCCGCCGCCTATGCCGGCGATGCCCGCGCCAAGGGCGAGGATTGGGCTGGCGAAGCGCGCAGCAAGGCCGCCGAACTTGCCGTTGAAGGCAAGGCCAAGGCCGGCGAAGCACTGGTTGGCCTGAGCCGCGTGGTGGAAGAAAACGCCCCCGTCATCGATGAAAAGCTGGGCCAGAAATACGGCGATTATGCGCGCAATGCTTCGCGTTCGCTCCAGACCACGGCCGAAAAACTCAACGCCAAGAGCGTGGAGGAACTGGGCGAGGATGCGCGCGAATTTGTCCGCCAGAACCCCGGCAAGTCGCTGGGGATCGCGGTGGTCGCAGGCTATTTGCTGTCGCGCCTGTTTCGCCGGTAAACGGCCTTGACCGATCCGGTAGAGGGGCCGCCGGTTCAATCGGCAGATGCAGGTGCGGGCGGCGGCGGTGGAGATGCCCCTCCGCCGCCTCCGCCGCCTGCCGGCACACTGATTGACGATATCGAGGCGCTGATAGCCGACGCCCGCAATTGGGCGGATGCCGAACTGGTTTACCAGAAGACGCGCATCAGCTTTGTGATCGCTTGCCTCAAGCGCTCGCTCGCCATGGGTGTGGCCGCAGGCGTGCTGGGGCTGTTCGCGCTGATCGGGCTGACCGTGGGTCTGGTCATCGCGCTCACGCCCTATGTCACCGCCTGGGGTGCCACGGCAATCGTTGCAGGCGGGCTTGGACTGGGCGCGTTCCTGTGTGTGCGCGCTGCCTCGCGTGCCTGGGGTGAGGCCATTGGCGCCGTGCGCGATGACGAGGAACAGGTATAGCCAATGTCTCCCTTGAAACTTCGCCTGATCGAAGACCGCGCCATGCGCGATGCCGCGCGCGCGGTGGTGGAGGCTGATATCGCCCGCCTCAAGGATGGCGTGCAGGTGCAGGGCCTTGCCTCGCGCACGGCGGAGGCAGGCACCGATTACCTGCGGATTATGGGTGAAGGGGCACTCGATCTTGTGCGCGAGGACAAGGCCAGGGCGGGCGCGTATGCCGCCCTCGCCGCCGCCGCGCTCGCCGCATGGCTGTTTCGCGATACGCTGGCCGAGGCCATGCGCGGATTATGGGACGGGCTGACGGAACACGCGCCCGATTCCACCGTTTCAGAACATGACACGCCCCCGGATAATGCCGGCGGCCATGTGGAGCAGCAGCCATGAGCGAAGACAAACGCCAGCAGATCAAGGAACGCATTACCGCCGCACAGGCACGGCAGGCGGAAACGGACGGGGAAAATCTCGTCGCCGTGCTGGCCGAAAAGGCCACTGAAGCCAAGGATCAGTTCACCAGCTTTGCCCGGCGCCATCCGGTGGCAACGGTTGCGGGAGGTCTGGCGTTGGGTGTGCTGGTCTCCGCACTCTTCCGCAATTCCCCCACCCGCCGTGCGGGCGTCTATGCCGGCACCAAGGCAGCCGGTCTCGCCGCGCTGGCCGGTGAAATGGCCGTTGCCTTTGCCGCGCAGGCCATTCAGGGCGCAAAGGACGCGGGCCGCGCGGGGGCCGATCTGGCCGAGGATGTGGGCGACAAGGCGCATGATGCCGCGCGCAAGGTGCGCCGCGAAGCCGCCTATCGCGCCTCTGCCGCCAATGATGCCGCGCGCAGCACGGCACGCGAAATCGGCAAGACGGTGGCCCGCTCCATCCGTCGGCATTGAACGGCGCCTGAAAGGAATTGGAACAGCAATCTTTCGCACTTGCGGCAAAAGCATATTTGCCTAAGTAGCGGGTGAAACCGGTTTCACTCACGCGAAAGGCTGCATTGATGTCCCAACAGCTCCTCCATCTCGTCATGGGCGGCAAGGTTGTCGATACCCAGGGGATCGAGTTCCAGGATCTGAAGGACATTCATGTCGTCGGCTTCTACGCCTCCTATGCCGAGGCGGAGGCTGCGTGGCGCAGCTGGGCGCAGCGCACGGTGGACGATGCAGAGATGAAATATGTCATCGTCCACCTGCACCGCCTGCTGGAACCGACGCTGGCAAAGGATTGACCGGCACGCCACCGCGGACACAAACAAAAACCCCCGCCATCACAGCGGGGGTTTGTGTTTTCAGGCATGGCTGCCAAAGGTCAGATGAACTCGACCTTCTCGATCAGGTAGAACTTCTCGCCCGAAGGCACCGTCACTTCCACCTCGTCGCCCACGCTCTTGCCGATCAGCGCCCGGCCCAACGGGCTGTCATAGGAAATGCGGCCCTTCTTCGCGTCGCTCTCCGCCTGGCCGACAATCTGGTAGCGCTGCGGCTTGTCATCCTCGTCCAGCACGGTGACTGTTGCGCCGAACACCACCCGATCGCCCGAAAGCGTGGTGGGATCGATGATCTGCGCGCGGCTGACGCGGTCTTCCAGTTCGGAAATCTGCGCTTCGACCTGCCCCTGCCGCTCCTTTGCCGCATGGTATTCGGCATTTTCCGACAGATCGCCATGGGCGCGCGCTTCCTCGATCGCCTCCACGATCTTCGGGCGTTCCTGGCGAAGGGCATTTAGGGCGGTAGTCAGCATTTCATAGCCTTCCGCCAGCATCGGCACACGTTCCATTCTGGTCCCTGTCTCCAGCTTCGTCCCGTCAAAAGAAGCCCTGCCGCCCCAAACGGGCGGGCTGCCGGGCTTCTGTTGTAGAGGGGGATTTATTTGTCAGAGTGCATAATAGTCCTGCAATGAGCGGACTTCAAGATCAGCGGCCCGAACCGTGACAATTGCCTGCGCCACCGCGGCCGCTGCCGAGGCGGTGGTGTAGTAGGGCACCTTGGCCGTGAGCGCAGAGGCGCGGATGGACTGGCTGTCCTTGTGGCTCTGCCAGCCTTCGGTGGTGTTGAAGATCAGCGCGATCTCGCCGTCCACGATCATGTCCACGATATGCCGGCGCCCTTCGGCCACCTTGTTCACCCGCGTGACCGGAATGCCCGCTTCGGCAAGATATTTGGCCGTGCCGCCGGTCGCCACCACGGTAAAGCCAAAGGCCACCAGCTTCTTCACCGGATCGAGAATCAGCGCCTTGTCGCTGTCCTTGACCGAGACGAACAGCGTGCCGCCATCGGGGGGCATCGTGCCTTCCGCAATCTGGCTCTTGGTGTAAGCGGTGGCAAAATCCATATCGATTCCCATCACTTCGCCCGTGCTCTTCATTTCCGGTGTAAGCACCGGGTCGGAACCGGGGAAGCGGGCAAAGGGGAATACGGCTTCCTTCACCGCCATATAGGGCATTTCGCGGCGGAAGGGCGGGAAGGTGTTCAGCTTCTCGCCCGCCATCACGCGCGCGGCAATCTTCGCCACCGGCTGGCCGATCGCCTTGGCCACGAAAGGCACGGTGCGGCTGGCGCGCGGGTTCACCTCGATCAGGTAGACCTCGCCATCCTTCACCGCAAACTGCACATTCATCAACCCGCGCACGCCCAGACCACGCGCCAGCGCATCGGCCTGCCGCTCCATCTCGGCCACGATTTCGCCCGGCAGGCTGTAAGGTGGCAGGGTGCAGGCGCTGTCGCCGGAGTGCACCCCGGCTTCCTCGATATGCTGCATCACGCCCGCGATCACCACATCGTCGCCATCGCACAGCGCATCAACATCGCATTCGATGGCATCGCGCAGATACTGGTCCACCAGCACCGGGCTGTCGCCCGACACATTCACCGCCGTGGCGATGTAATCATCAAGCTGCGCCTCGCTGTCGACAATCTCCATCGCGCGGCCCCCCAGCACATAGGAGGGGCGCAGCAGCACCGGATAGCCGATGCGCGCGGCCACCGCCGCCGCCTCGTCGCGGCTGCGGGCAATGCCGTTCATCGGCTGCTTCAGCTTCAGCTTGTCGACCAGCTTGGCAAACCGTTCGCGGTCCTCGGCAAGGTCGATGGCATCGGGCGAAGTGCCCAGAATCGGCACCCCCGCTTCCTGCAAGGCCTGCGCCAGCTTGAGCGGCGTCTGCCCGCCAAACTGCACGATCACGCCCAAGAGCGTGCCCTTCGACATTTCCACGCGCAGGATTTCCAGCACGTCTTCGGCGGTCAGCGGCTCGAAATAGAGACGGTCGCTGGTGTCGTAATCGGTCGACACGGTTTCCGGGTTGCAGTTGACCATGATCGTTTCATAGCCCGGCCCGTCGGCATCGCTGCCCAGCGCGAAACAGGCATGGACGCAGCAATAGTCGAACTCGATCCCCTGCCCGATGCGGTTCGGCCCGCCGCCCAGAATCACCACCTTCTTGCGGTCGGACGGATCAGCCTCGTTCTCCGGCTCGCCAAAGGACGGCGCTTCATAGGTGGAATACATATAGGGCGTGATCGCCTCGAACTCCGCCGCGCAGCTGTCGATCCGCTTGAACACGGGCAGCACGCCCAGCTTCTCGCGCAGCTCGCGCACTTCGTCTTCCGATGTGGCACCCGCCATGGCGCGCAGGGCATCGTGCAGCAGGCCTGAACGCTTGGCCTGCGTTTCGCCCAGCCCGCCCGCCACATGGACAGAGCGCACCGCCAGCGTGGCGAGCCGCTTGTCCGAAAAGCCCATCGCCTTCAAGCGGCGCAGACCGGCGGCATCGCCGGGCAGGCCGTCTTCACCGATCTTGCGTTCCTCGTCGATGATCTCACAGATATGGCGCAGGAACCACGGATCGTAATGCGTGATCGCGTTGATTTCCTCGACAGTGAACCCTTCGCGGAAGGCCTGGCCGACCTTGAGCAGCCGGTCAGGCGCGCGAATAGAGAGCGCAGCGGTAATCTCGTCGCGCGTCGCGCCTTCGAGTTCGAGCACGCGGTTGAAGCCATCGAGGCCGGTTTCGAGGCCCCGCAGCGCCTTTTGCAAGGATTCCTTGAAGTTGCGGCCAATCGCCATCACTTCGCCCACGCTCTTCATCGCGGTGGACAGTTCCGCCTTGGACCCCTTGAACTTTTCAAAGGCAAAGCGCGGGATCTTGGTGACGACATAATCAATCGTCGGCTCGAACGAAGCCGGCGTTGCGCCGGTGATTTCGTTGGTAATCTCGTCCAGCGTATAACCCACCGCCAGCTTCGCCGCGACGCGCGCAATGGGAAAGCCGGTGGCCTTGGATGCCAGCGCCGAGGAGCGCGAGACGCGCGGGTTCATCTCGATCACGATCAGGCGGCCATCCCGGGGGTTGACCGCGAACTGCACATTCGACCCGCCGGTTTCCACGCCAATCTCGCGCAGCACCGCGATGCTGGCGTTGCGCATGATCTGGTATTCCTTGTCGGTCAGCGTGAGCGCGGGTGCGACGGTGATGGAATCGCCCGTGTGGACGCCCATCGGATCAACATTTTCGATGGAGCAGATGATGATGCAATTGTCGGCGCGGTCGCGCACGACTTCCATCTCGTATTCCTTCCACCCCAGCAGCGATTCCTCGATCAGCACTTCGGTGGTGGGGCTGGCTTCCAGCCCGCCGCGCACAATCGCTTCGAATTCGGCGCGGTTATAGGCAATGCCACCGCCGGTGCCGCCAAGGGTGAAGCTGGGGCGGATGATGGCGGGCAGGCCCGTGCGTTCCAGCACGGCAAAGGCTTCCTCCACCGTATTCGCGACGCCCGAACGCGCGCTTTCGAGGCCGATCTTGTCCATCGCCTCGCGGAAGCGCTGGCGGTTTTCGGCCTTGTCGATCGCATCGGCCTTGGCCCCGATCATTTCCACGCCGTATTCGGCCAGCACGCCCATCTCGTCCAGCTTCAGCGCGCAGTTGAGCGCGGTCTGCCCGCCCATGGTGGGCAGCAGCGCATCGGGCCGTTCCTTGGCGATGATCTTGGCGACGATATCGGGGGTGATCGGCTCGATATAGGTGGCGTCGGCAAACTCCGGATCGGTCATGATCGTGGCCGGGTTGGAGTTGACGAGGATGACGCGGTAGCCCTCCTCCTTCAGCGCCTTGATCGCCTGCGTGCCGGAATAATCGAACTCGCACGCCTGGCCGATGATGATCGGGCCAGCGCCAATGACGAGGATCGAGGAGATGTCAGTTCTTTTGGGCATTTAGCTCAACTTCGCTACTGAAAGCCCCTTCCCTGCAGGGAAGGGGTTGGGGATGGGGGTACCACGATGGCGGAAAAGCGACTGACCAGCCTCGCGCGAGAACTGCGCAACAACCCGACAGAAGCGGAAAAACTGTTGTGGCAGCACTTGTGCGCCAGCCAGTTTTGCGGCGTGAAATTCACGCGGCAATGCCAGATTGGCGGCTTCATAGTCGATTTCGCGTGCCGCCGGTTGCGTATCGCCATTGAACTGGACGGTGGGCAGCACGCCGAAAGCTGTGCCGACGGGGGCCGAACACAAATCATTGAAGCCCACGGCTACCGCGTGATCCGCTTCTGGAACAGCGATGTGCTGGGGAACATTGACGGGGTGTTGCAGGTCATTGCGCATGAAATCGCCATCGCCCGAAACCAATGCTGAAAAGCCCCTTCCTTTGAGGGAAAAGGTTGGGGATAGGTTCATCACGCCCAAAATGACGCCCTCCCCCATCACCGCCAAGCCCCCATCCCCAACCCTTCCCCAAGGGGAAGGGAGTTTACCTGAGAGGCGCTGCCCGAAGTTCACCCCAACATCCCCACAAACTTCTCGAACAGATAGAAGCTGTCCTGCGGGCCGGGGCTTGCTTCCGGGTGATACTGCACCCCGAAGGCGCGCTTGCCGCTGATCGCGATGCCGCAGTTCGACCCATCAAACAGCGAGCGGTGCGTTTCCACCACGCCTTCGGGCAAGGTCGCCGCATCCACCGCAAAGCCGTGGTTCATGGATGTGATTTCCACCAGCCCCTCGGTTGCGCCCCAATTGCCGCCAACGCGCTGAACCGGGTGGTTCGCACCGCGGTGGCCCTGGTGCATCTTCACCGTCTTCGCGCCCGCCGCCAGCGCGAGCATCTGGTGGCCGAGACAGATGCCGAACAGCGGCATATCGCGTTCCAGCAGTGCTTTAATTACCGGCACCGCATATTCCCCCGTCGCCGCCGGATCGCCGGGGCCATTGGACAGGAACACGCCATCGGGCTTGAGCGACAGGATTTCCTCCAGCGAAGTCTTGGCCGGAACCACCGTCACCCGCGCCCCGGCCTTCACCAGATTGCGGAAGATATTGTCCTTCGCGCCGTAATCGATGGCGACAACGTGCGGTCTGGCATCGCGGGAGGCGCGGCCATAGCCGTGGCCAAGGCGCCAAGAACCGCCTTCCCAGCCTTCCTGCCCCTTGCGCGTCACGCGCTGGGCGAGGTCCATGCCTTCCAGCCCCGGCCATTCCTGCGCGCGCTGGAGCAAGGCATCGAGGTCGAACTTGCCATCGGGCGCGTGGGCGATCACCGCATTGGGCGCCCCCGACTGGCGGATGCGGCGCGTCAGCGCGCGGGTATCCACGCCGGAAAGGCCGATCTTGCCGTAACCGGCCATCCATTCGGCAAATTCGCGGGTGGAGCGGAAGTTGGAGCTGTGCGTCACTTCCTCGCGCACCACGCAGCCCACCGCGCCTTCCACCGCGCTTTCCACATCCTCGTCATTCGTGCCGACATTGCCGATATGCGGGAAGGTGAAGGTGACGATCTGCGCGGCATAGGAGGGATCGGTCATCACTTCCTGATAGCCGGTCATCGATGTGTTGAAGCACACCTCGCCAACAGCACTGCCGGTGGCGCCAAAGCCCTTGCCCCATACCACCGTGCCATCGGCCAGAACCAGGACGCCGGTCGCCCCCTTAGGTTGCGCGTGCGAAGGCGCGGAAAAGGCCATGATGGTCTCCCGTGAGCAGATAATGCGATAATGCGTGCTAAGAGGTGGCCGCTATAGCCGCGCCCCCCTCGCGTCAAGGCTGGGGGCGAACTATATTTGCCACATACGCGCGCTTTCCCTAGGGCAGCGCGGGAAACCATCCACAGGAAAGAGACGCAGGAAAATGCTTCGCGATACGATCAAGACCGAAACCGTGGCCGCCATGAAGGCAGGCGACAAGGGCCGCACCGCCGCGCTGCGCCTGATCGGCGCGAAGATCAAGGACCGCGACATTGAACTGCGGACCGGCACAGCGCCCGACAATGACGATGATCTGGTGGTCGATGTGCTGCGCAAGATGGCAAAACAGCGCCGCGAATCGATTGCCTTGTACGAACAGGGCGGCCGCGCCGAACTGGCCGCACAGGAACAGGCCGAACTCGCCGTGATCGAGGAATTCCTGCCCCAGACGCTGAGCGACGAGCAGACCACCGCCGCGATTCTGGCGATCAAGGCCGAAATCGGCGCGCAAAGCGTGAAGGACATGGGGCGCGTGATGGCCGAACTGAAGGCCCGCCACGGCGCGCAGCTCGACATGAGTAAGGCCAGCGGTCTGGTGAAAGCGGCGCTGAGCTAATCCACAAGACTCTCCTCCCGCTTGCGGGAGAGCGCCACAAATCTCCTCTCCCGCTTGCGGGAGGGGCTGGGGGTGGGCAATAGGAACGCATGGCCCTTTCACCCCAATGGCTGGACGAACTGCGCGCACGGGTGACGCTGTCCTCCGTCATCATGCGCACGGTCAAGCTGACGCGCGCGGGGCGCGAATGGAAGGCGTGCTGCCCCTTCCATCAGGAAAAGTCGCCCAGCTTCACCGTCAACGACCAGAAGGGCTTCTACCACTGTTTCGGCTGCCAGGCGCATGGCGATGTCATCAGCTGGATGACCGACAGCCAAGGCCTGTCCTTCATGGATGCGGTGAAGGAGCTGGCGGCGCAAGCGGGCATGGAAGTGCCCGCCCCCTCCCCGCGTGAGGCGCAGGCGGCGCAGCAGCGCGCTGGCCTGCACGATGTGTGCGGGGCCGCACAGCAATGGTTCGTGGCCCAGCTGGCCTCGCCTGCCGGCAAGGCGGCGCGCGATTACCTCAAGCGGCGCGGCTTCAACGCGCGCACAGTGGAGCGTTTCGGCTTTGGCTTCGCACCCGATGACCGCAGCGCGCTGAAAACCGCGCTTGCCCGGTTTGACGAAAGCCTGCTGGTGGAAGCGGGCCTGCTGATCCAGGTGGACGACCCCGGATCGCGGTCCGGGGCAGGCAAGCCCAGCTACGACCGGTTCCGGGGCCGGTTGATGCTGCCCATTCAGGATGCGCGCGAGCGGGTGATCGGCTTTGGCGGGCGCGTGCTGGAAGACCGGGATGGAGTGGCGAAATACCTCAACAGCCCCGATACGCCGTTGTTCGACAAGGGCCGCACGCTTTACAACCTCCACCGCGCCGGGCCGGCGAGCCGCAAGAGCGGGCGCGTGGTGGTGGTCGAAGGTTATATGGATGTCATCGCGCTGGCGGCGGCGGGGATCGACGATGCCGTCGCCCCCATGGGCACCGCGCTGACCGAACAGCAGATCGAGCTTCTGTGGCGGTTGGTGGACAAGCCGGTGCTGTGTTTTGATGGCGACAATGCCGGGCGGCGCGCGGCGATGAAGGCGGCCTTGCGTGCGCTTCCCCTGCTGCGCCCCGGCCATTCGCTGCAATTCGTGCAGCTTCCATCGGGCATGGACCCCGACGATGTGGTGAAAAGCCAGGGCAAGCAGGCCATGGAGGCAATGCTGGCCGCGCCCGTGCCGCTGCTCGATCTGGTCTGGCAAATGGAACGCGACGCCGCCCCGCTTGCCTCTCCGGAAGACAAGGCAGGGCTGAAGGCGCGCCTGATGGCCCATGCCGATGGAATCGCGCATCCCGATATCAAGGCGCTCTACCGGCGCGAATGGCTGGAACGCTATTCGGTCTTTGCCTTTCCCCCGCGCGAGGCGCGAAGCGCCATGCCGGCCCGCTGGCAGGGCAAGGGCGGCAAGCCTTCCACCCCCGTCCAATCGCCCGAGATGACCGCGCGGCTGCGCCAGATGACGCGCGGGGGCACGCGCGGCGCGTTCCGCGATGCGCTGGCGCAGGCAGTGCTGGGCGGTCTTGCGCGCTATCCCGACCAGATCGAGCGTCATGCCGAACACCTGCTGCGCCTGTCGATCAGTGTTCCGGAAACCGCGCCGGTGGTGGATTTGCTGCTCCAGGCCGCCGAAGGGCTTGAAGCTGGCGCAGGCGCGCCCATATCGCCGGCAGGCATCCTGCCGCCGCCGCCGGATAACACCCGTTTCACCTTCCTTGGCGAAGGCTCCGATCCGGACGACGCGCGAGAGGACCTGGCCGAAGCGATTGCCCTGCTCGTGGAAAAACCCGAGCTGGAAGACGCAATAGCCGCAGCCACGGCCCGGTTTGACTCCGATCCCGAAGGCGCTTTTGCCGAGCAGCAACGCTTGCGCAAACGAAAGCTGGAAATTGAGGAGCGTATCGGGCAAATGGCACGCAAACGCGCCTCTGCCCCTGCGGCAGAAAGCAAGGGACATATTGCCGGGGACGCACACAATTCCCACGGTGACAAGGAAACGGATTGAAAGCCAGATGGCGGCCGAAGACACCAGCACCCAGACCGATGATGCACCGCTGATCGACCTTAACGAAGCTTCCATCAAGAAGCTGATCTCCAAGGCGCGGCGCCGTGGTTACATCACTTATGATGAGCTGAACGATGCGCTGCCTTCGGATCAGATGAGCCCCGACCAGATCGAGGACATCCAGACCGCGATTTCCGAAATGGGCGTGCAGATCGTCGAAAGCGACGAGGATGCTGCCGAGGAAGAGGGCGAAGAATCCGCCGAGGATGCGGCCGCCGATGATGATTCGGGCGAGGACGACGGCGAGGACAAGAACGTCCCCGAGAAGAAGCGCACCGTCGGCGCGGGCGAACGCACTGATGACCCGGTGCGGATGTACTTGCGCGAAATGGGCGCAGTCGAACTGCTGAGCCGCGAAGGCGAAATTGCCATCGCCAAGCGGATCGAGGCCGGGCGCGACACCATGATCATGGGCCTGTGTGAAAGCCCGATCACCTTCCACGCCATCATCATGTGGTCCGAAGCGCTGAACAATGGCGAGATGCAGCTGCGCGAGATCCTCGATCTTGACGCCATGCTGTCCAAGGAGCCGCCCGTCGACAAGATGGAGGAAGGCGCCGAGGACGATGACGACGACGGCGAAATCTCCGAAGCGACTGCCGGCCCCACTATCCGCGAGGAAGAGGAAGAGGAAGAGCCGGAAGAGGAGCTCGACGAGGACGGAGAGCCGGTCACCCGCCGCCGCGAGGAGGATGACGAGGAAGACAACACCATGTCCCTCGCCCAGATGGAAGCCGCATTGAAGCCCGAGGCGCTGGAGCGCTTTGCCCGCATCACCGACCTGTTCAAGAAGTTCGAGAAGCTTCAGGCTGAACGCGTCGAGGTTCTGGGCCGTGGGGACGAGTTCCCCAAGGCCAAGGAAAACAAATACGAAGAACTGCGCGAACAGCTGACCGCCGAGGTCGAAAGCGTGCAGTTCCACGCCAGCAAGATCGAATATCTGGTCGACAATCTCTATGCCTTCAACCGCCGGCTGACTGCCCTTGGCGGGCAGATGCTGCGCCTGGCCGAACGGCACAAGGTGAAGCGCGCCGATTTCCTTGACAGCTATGTCGGCAATGAGCTGGACGAAGCCTGGCTCGCCACCATGGCAAAGAAGGACAAGAAGTGGGCCGCCTTTGCCGAGAAGGAAGCCGACGGGGTGGAGCGCATCCGCGCCGAAATCGCGGACATCGCCAGCGCCACGGGCATGAGCCTCAACGAATTCCGCCGCATCGTGAACATGGTGCAGAAGGGCGAGCGTGAGGCGCGCATTGCCAAGAAGGAAATGGTCGAGGCCAATCTGCGCCTGGTAATTTCCATCGCCAAGAAATACACCAATCGCGGCCTGCAATTCCTTGATCTTATTCAGGAAGGCAATATCGGCCTGATGAAGGCGGTCGACAAGTTCGAATACCGCCGCGGCTACAAGTTCAGCACTTATGCCACATGGTGGATCCGGCAGGCGATCACCCGCTCCATCGCGGATCAGGCGCGCACCATCCGTATCCCGGTGCACATGATCGAGACGATCAACAAGCTGGTGCGCACAAGCCGCCAGTTCCTGCACGAACAGGGCCGCGAGCCGACGCCGGAGGAAATGGCCGAACGCCTTTCCATGCCACTGGAAAAGGTGCGCAAGGTGATGAAAATCGCCAAGGAGCCGATCAGCCTCGAAACCCCGATCGGGGACGAGGAAGACAGCCATCTGGGCGATTTCATCGAGGACAAGAACGCCGTCATCCCGGTGGATGCGGCGATTCAGGCAAACCTGCGCGAAACGGTCACCCGCGTGCTGGCTAGCCTCACCCCGCGCGAGGAACGCGTGCTGCGGATGCGCTTTGGCATCGGCATGAACACCGATCACACGCTGGAAGAAGTCGGCCAGCAGTTCTCGGTCACCCGCGAACGCATCCGGCAGATCGAGGCGAAGGCGTTGCGCAAGCTCAAGCACCCCAGCCGGTCACGCAAGATGCGCTCGTTCCTCGATCAGTAATTGCCGAAAGACCCCGCTCCGGCGGGGTTTTTCATGTCGGCTTGCGCAGCGGCCACACCAATTGTCGCAGCCACCCTTCCGGCGCGCGTTCCTCTGCCAGACCATACCCGTTCGGCCAACGGTCTTGCGGCATATGATAGGTGCCGAACACGCGGTCGATCACCGGCAAATGCACGGCAAAGTTCACATCGCGCGCCTCCGCCTCGATCCCGTGGTGCCAGTGGTGGAAGCGCGGCATGGCGATCCACCGCTCCAGCCAGCCTGAACGCGGGGCCAAATTGGCGTGGATGAACACCGCTTGGAAACTCACCAGTGCGAGATAGGCATAGACCGCGCTCTGGGCAAAACCCGCCAGCACCAGCGCCAGCAGCACCAGCCCGCGCGTGGCGATCACATCGACCAGATGCAGCCGCGATCCGGCCAGCCAATCCATCACCTCCACGCTGTGATGCACCTTGTGGAACCGCCACAGCAGCGGCACGGCATGGAAGGCGCGATGCACCCAGTATTGCGCGAGGTCAGCCAGCAGAACGCACAGCGCAAACTGCACCAGCCACGGCAGCGCCTGCACCGCGCCCTGCACGCCCGGATGCGCGATCATCGCGGCGAAATATACCACCGGAGCAACCACCAGCACGCTCAGCAATTGCACCAGCGCATGGGCGAGGAAGAAATATTGCGCATCGGTCAGCCAGCCTTTGCGGAAAGGGCCTTGGTTCCGGCGCAGGGCAAAGGCGCGCTCCAGCGGCACGAACAGCGCCGCGGTGCTGATTGTTCCCAGCACGAACCAATCCAGCCCCAGATAGAGACTGGTGCGGCTGCCATCGCCCAGTTCCGCCCCTCCCCCGCCCAGCGCCAGAGCCACCATCGCCAGCGCCAGCCCGGCCAGCCCCAGCGCTTTCTTCCGCCGCAGCAGTAGGGACAGCCCCGCCAGAACCAGCACCAGCAGAATCGCCCCATCAATCGCCAGTCGCACCAAGGGCAGCGGATAGAGGCTGCGCAATTCGGGCAAGGTCAAATATTGCGGAAAATGCAGGCACAGCACGGCAAACACCGCCAGCAGGCCAAGCCCCACCGCCAGGACACCGCTTATCCACCCCGTGCCAAAGCGGCGCGGCGCAGCATCGGCAAAGATGCGCGCCAGCCAGTCCTCCGCCGTGCGGTGCGCGGGCGGCGTTACCGGCTCTCCGGCACCCACACCGCGCCCTTGATGTAACGGATCAGCCCCGCCTCGTTCAGCAGGTAATGGATGTAGAATTCCACCTCCACGCTCACACCCTTGGGCACCACGCTCATCCCCGAATAGCCCTTGTCCGCCAGCACCTTGGGCGACAAGTCCTTAAGTCCGGTAAAGCGGATGACCACATGGGCGACAAAGCCTTGTCTGCCGGGGAAGAATTCGCGGAACGTCACTTCTTCGGCGCAATATTCGTGGAAGAAGGCGTAGAAGGCGCGGAATGCCTCCTTGCCGCGCACGGCAAAACCCGCATTTTCCAGCACGAAATCATCGGCAAAGAAGCTTTCCATTGCGGCGTAATCGCGCGCGTTGAAGGCGGCGAGATAGCGGTGATAATCGGCTTCGGTCATCATGCACGCCACGCTATAGCCATGCTTGGCGGCGTGAAAGGCATTTTCTCTGCCCTTTTCGGGGATTCCGGGCCTTTTGCGGTGGCAAGCCGGGCCGCAAGGCACTATGTGCGCGGGCATGAAGATCGCCATCGCCTCGGACCACGCCGCATTCGACCTGAAAGCCCAGCTCGCGCAGGACTTGGCCGATTGGGGGCACGAGGTGATTGATCTGGGGCCGGACAGCGCGGACCGCGTCGATTACCCCGATTACGGCTACAAGCTGGCCGATGCCGTTGCCAGCGGCCGGGCAGAGCGCGGGGTGGTGCTGTGCGGATCGGGCATCGGCATTTCCATTGCGGTCAACCGCCATCCCGGCGCACGCTGCGCACTGGTCAATGATCCATATTCCGCTGCGCTGGCGCGTGAGCATAATGATGCCAATGTGATTGCCATGGGCGCACGCCTGATCGGGCCGGACATGGCGCGCACGTGCTTGCAGACCTTCCTTGTCGCGGAGTTTTCCGGCGGCCGCCATCAACAGCGCGTCGAAAAACTGGCAAACCCGCCATTCACCTCCCACTCGCAGGAAATTGCCTGATGTCCACTGTCGCCAGCCCCGCCCACAACGATGCCGTATCCCGTTTCTGGCACGATGATCTGGCCGATGCCGATCCCGAAGTGTTTGCCATCATCGGCCGCGAACTGGGCCGCCAGCGCGACCGGATCGAGCTGATCGCATCCGAAAACATCGCCAGCCCGGCGGTGATGCAGGCGACCGGCAGCGTGTTCACTAACAAATATGCCGAAGGCTATCCGGGCAAGCGCTATTATGGCGGCTGCGACTATGCCGACGAGGTGGAACTGCTGGCGATCGAACGCGCGAAGAAGCTGTTCGGCTGCAATTTCGCCAATGTGCAGCCCAATTCGGGCAGCCAGATGAACCAGGCGGTGTTCCTCGCGCTGCTCAATCCGGGCGATACCTTCCTCGGCCTTGATCTGGCCAGCGGCGGGCATCTGACGCATGGCAGCCCGGTCAATATGAGCGGCAAGTGGTTCAAGGCCGTGCCTTATGGCGTGCGCCGCGAAGACAGCCGGATCGACATCGACCAGGTGCGCGAACTGGCGCACAAGCACAGGCCCAAGCTGATCATTTCGGGTGCCACCGCCTATCCGCGCCAGTGGGATTTCGCCGCTTTCCGCGAGATTGCGGACGAAGTGGGCGCTTACCTGCTGGCCGATATGTCGCACTTTTCCGGCCTGGTGGCGGGCGGCGCGCATCCCAACCCCTTCCCCCACGCCCACATCGTGACCAGCACCACGCACAAGTCCTTGCGCGGGCCCCGCTCCGGCATCATCCTGTGGAATGACGAGGCGCTAAGCAAGCCGCTCAACATGGCGGTGTTCCCCGGAATGCAGGGCGGCCCGCTGATGCATATCGTGGCGGCCAAGGCGGTTGCCTTTGCCGAAGCGCTGCGCCCGGAATTCAAGACCTATGCCGCCTCGATCGTGGAGAATGCCAAGGCGCTGGCAGCCAGCCTTGCCGAAAGCGGCGTCAACATCGTCTCGGGTGGCACGGACAACCATCTGATGCTGGTTGATCTGACACCCAAGAATGTCACCGGCAAGGCGGCCGAGAAGGGCCTCGATCGCGCTTTCCTTACCTGCAACAAGAACGCCATTCCCTTCGATCCGGCCTCCCCTTTCGTCACCTCCGGCGTCCGCCTCGGCACGCCCGCAGGCACGACGCGCGGCTTTGGCCCGGCGGAGTTCCGCAAGGTCGGCCAGCTTATCGCAGAGGTGATTGACGGGATGAGCCGCAACGGCGAAGAAGGCGACGCGCAGGTGGAAGAGCGCGTGCGCCGCCAGGTGCAGGATCTGTGCGCGGCGTTTCCGGTCTATCCGGGGAGGTAATCGGCGATGAATGATCCCGACAAACCCATCGACCGCCGCATATTGGTGGATGCCATTGCCGAGGTGAAAGATATGGGCCGCGAAGGGTTGGCCCACCCTTCCACCAAGCCGGTGCTGACCGGCGCGGCGGTGGGCGCAGTAGCGGCGGCACTGCTGCCTGTGGTCAGCTGGCCAATAGGCCTCGTCGCGGGCGCGGGATTCATGCTTTACAAGCGGATCAGGCCGTAACTGCCTGATGCGTTGCCCGTTTTGTGCCCATGATGACAGCCAGGTAAAGGATTCGCGGCCCACAGAGGACAACACCGCGATCCGCCGGCGCCGCCAGTGCGAAAGCTGCGGCGGGCGTTTCACCACCTTTGAACGCGTGCAACTGCGCGATGTGCTGGTGGTCAAGAGTGGCGGCAAGCGGGAGGCTTTCGACCGGGCCAAGATCGAACAATCGGTCAGCCTTGCCTGCCGCAAGCGCGGGATCGAGCAGGAGCGGATCGACCAGCTCGTCTCCGGGATCCAACGGCAGGTTGAAACTGCGGGCGATGGCGAGGTGCCGTCGTCCCGCATTGGCGAAATGGTGATGGACGGCCTCAGGCAAATCGATTCGGTCGCCTATATCCGCTTCGCATCGGTTTACCGCGATTTCAGCGAAGCGCGCGATTTCGAGGAATTTGCCAGCCAGGTGCGCGATGCCGGAACCGACTGAGCCGCCCGTTATCGTGCTGGTGCGCCCGCAACTGGGCGAGAATATCGGCAAGGCCGCGCGTGCCATGCTCAATTTCGGCCTTACCGAGATGCGCCTCGTCTCCCCGCGCGACGGCTGGCCCAACCCCGCCGCCGGGCCTGCCGCATCGGGCGCGGATGTGGTGCTGGAACGGGCACAGGTGTTTGCCAGCGTGGCCGAGGCGGTGGCCGATTGCGCGCACGTCTATGCCACCACGGTTCGCAAGCGCGGCGTGACCAAACCGGTCGTCAATGCCGAGGAAGCCGCGCGCGAAATCCATGCAGCACCGGGTCGCAGCGCGATCCTGTTCGGGCCGGAGCGTTCGGGGCTGGAAACCGAGGATGTGGCGCTCGCCCGCACCATCCTGACCGTGCCGATCAATCCGGAATTCGGCTCGCTCAATCTGGCGCAGGCGGTGATCCTTGTCGCCTATGAATGGTCGAAGGGGCAGACGGGCCTTGTCCAGCCCACCGAAGAAGACCTGCTGCCTCCCGCCCCGCAGGAGGAGCTGGACGGTCTGATCGGCCATTTCGAGGAACTGCTCGAACCCAAGGGCTATTTCCGCCCCCAGGCCCGTGCCGAGGCGACGCGCCGCACCCTGCGATCCCTGCTGACCAAGCCTGCATGGAACCATCTGGAAGTGCGCACATTGCGCGGGGTGCTCAATTATCTGGGCAAGCCCGACCGCAGCTGACGCTTTCGCGCGCACACGCCCGCGCGCTTGACCTTCGCGCCCATCCTGCTATGCGCGCGGCTCACTTCGATCAGGGGCGCTTGAAAGCGCGCCTTCGATTGGCCCCGCATCCCGGTGAAGCGGCGGCCGCATGGGCGAACCCCATGGTGCAAGACCGGGTTGAAGCGTCACCGCTGGGGTGGCGATGCAGATTGGAGAAGACATATGACGAAGCGCACCAGCGCCAAGCACAAGCTCGACCGCCGCATGGGCGAAAATATCTGGGGCCGTCCGAATTCCCCGGTGAACAAGCGCGCCTATGGCCCCGGCCAGCACGGCCAGCGCCGCAAGGGCAAGATGAGCGATTTCGGCCTGCAGCTGCGCGCCAAGCAGAAGCTGAAGGGCTATTACGGCGATGTGACGGAAAAGCAGTTCCGCCGCACTTACGAAGAAGCGACCGCCATGAAGGGCGACGCCAGCCAGAACCTGATCGGCCTGCTCGAACGCCGCCTCGACATGGTGGTGTACCGCGCCAAGTTCGCGCCGACGATCTTCGCCGCGCGCCAGATCGTATCGCACGGCCACATCTATGTGAACGGCGTGAAGTGCAACATCGCCAGCCGCCGCGTGAATGTGGGCGATGTGATCAGCCTGGGCGACAAGGCCAAGACCATGGCACTGGTGATCGAGGCGCAGAGCCTTCCGGAACGCGATATCCCCGATTACGTCTCGGTCGATGGCACCGACAAGGTGACGTTCACCCGCGTGCCCAAGCTGGAAGATGTGCCCTATCCGGTGACGATGGAACCGAACCTGGTGGTGGAGTTCTACTCGCGCTAAGGCTTTCGGGTTATTCCGATACGAAAGGGCGGCTCCGCTGGGGCCGCCCTTTTCGTTTGACGGGTGATTTTCGGATGCAGGATTCCGTCAATGCCACGGTCGCCAGCCCCGCATATTCCGCTCGGCATCGTCAAGGCGCTGGTTGATAGTGGTGGAGTCCGATCGGACCCAAGCAGGCAGGAGCGAGGTCGGCTTTCGCGGCGCTTTGCCGAGATTTGTCAGATACCAGACATAGGCATATTCGTGCACAGTCGATGGCTCGGCAATCCCTCTTGCCACATCAATGAAACGTCTTTGCGCTGCCGTCTTTGGCCTCCGCCTCCCCTCATGAAGGGCAAGGTAGAATGCCAGATGCTGCTCAATCAACGCTGCGCATTCGCGGGCGTTCAGCATTATCACCCCCAAGGTGGAAATGATGCCACGCCAAAGCGGGCCGGAGGTGGAACATCCGGCTCATTTAATAACAAGCGGTTAAATTGCGTTCCCTGACTCAGCCCAGATAATCGCGCCGGAAATCCCGCGCAAAGCCCGCAAACCGCCTCTCGGCAATCGCCTCGCGCATGGCCTGCATCAGCGCCTGATAGAACCACAGATTGTGTTCAGTCAGCAGCATGGCACCCAGAATCTCGCCCGATTTGTGCAGATGGTGGAGATAGGCGCGCGAATAGCTGGTGCACGTAGGGCAGGCGCAACGCTCGTCCAGCGGGCCGGTATCTTCCGCATGGCGCGCATTGCGCAGGTTTACGGGCCCTTTCCAGGTAAAGCCCTGCCCGTTGCGGCCCGACCTGGTGGGCAGCACGCAATCGAACATATCGACCCCGCGCTCCACCGCGCCCACCAGATCATCGGGCTTGCCCACGCCCATCAGGTATCGCGGACGATCCGCAGGCAGCATTCCGGGCGCGAAATCGAGCGTGGCGAACATCGCCTCCTGCCCCTCGCCCACGGCAAGCCCGCCAATGGCGTAGCCATCAAACCCGATTTCGGTGAGCTTTTGCGCGGAAATGCGGCGCAGATCTGCGTCCAGCGCGCCTTGCTGAATGCCGAACAGCGCGCTGCGTTCCGCGTGCTCACCGCCGCTGTCGAAACCATCGCGGCTGCGGCGCGCCCAGCGCATCGAGAGTTCCATGCTGGCGGCGATCTCGTCCCGCGGGCGGTCGGCGCGGGGGCATTCGTCGAACGCCATCACGATATCGCTGCCCAGCAGGCGCTGAATTTCCATGCTGCGTTCAGGCGTCAGCAGATGTCTCGACCCGTCGATATGGCTGCGGAAGGCCACGCCCTCCTCGGTCAGCTTGCGCAGCGAGGCGAGACTCATCACCTGATATCCGCCGCTGTCGGTCAGGATCGGGCGGTGCCAGTTCATGAATGTGTGCAGGCCGCCAAGCCGCGCCACCCGCTCCGCGCCGGGGCGCAGCATCAGGTGGTAGGTGTTGCCCAGAATGATATCCGCACCCAGCGCGCGCACGCTTTCGGGCTTCATCGCCTTCACCGTGGCTGCCGTGCCCACCGGCATGAAGGCGGGCGTGCGAATAGTGCCGCGGCGCATGACGATCTCGCCCGTGCGCGCAAGCCCGTCCGTGGCCTTCACGCGGAAGGCGAAGCGAGGTTTGTCCGGGATGTCAGGCATCAGAAATTGTAGACGAGGGTGAACCGGCTTTGCGTATCGGTGGAAACGGCATTGGCTGCCGGACTGCTGTCATATTCGATGGTGTAGGAAAAGCGCCCCGTCAACCGTTCGCTGAATTTGCTTTCCACGCCCGATACCAATTGCAACGTGGTGTTGTTGCTGCCGATGAAGGCCACCGCCCGCCCGCCCGCTTCGGCGACGGCATTGGCGTCCTGAGTCAGTTTCAACCGGTCGGTGATCGCCCAGTCGAAATCGAACCCGATCAGGCCAGCTATGCTGTTTTCGGCAAGGCCGGTAAGCAATTCGGTGCGCCGCCAGGCTGGCCCTGCCTTCACATCCAGCGTGGCCTCACCTCTGTTGAGCACGCGGTAACCCAGCCCTCCCGATACCGCATAGCGCCCCGCAAAGCCCTGGAACCGGTTGCGCTCAAACTGCGCCAGCGCATAGGCGAAAAAGCCGTCGTCGATCTGGTATTGCGGTTCGTAAGCGGCAGAAAACTGCTCCCGCTCGCTCCGCCCGCGCGATCGGCGGTAATCGGCGGCGAGGCGCAGATTGTGCCGCCAGTCGGTGCCCTGCCGCCGCAGGTTTAATTGTCCGGTGAGGCCTGTTGCCGGTGAATTGCCCCCCGCCTTGAACCCACCTATTTCGCCCCGCCCTCCCCAATTGTCAAAAAAGCCAGGGCGGCGCGCCGGGGCAAGTGCGGCGTCCGCCAGTTGCGGCGAATCCGGCGCGCCGGCCTCGACCCGTTCGGCCGGTGGCGCCGCTTGGGCAGGCAGGGCCACATCAGGCTGCGCCGATTGCGCGAGCATGGCGTCAATCTCCGCCGCTGCATCGGGATAGGTCGCGCGCGCCACGCCCGCCACCGCATCCACCGTGGCGGGTTCTCCCGTGGCGATCGCCGCTTCGATCATCGCGCGCACCGGATCGGGCATTTGCGCGAATGCCGGCGCAGACGGTAGCGCTACCAAAACGGCAAGAGGAACGATCCGCTTCACCGAATCATCTTAGCGCGTCAGTCGCGCAGCCGCCACCCGGTGCGGAAAATGAAGCCGATCACGCCCACACACAGGCCGACAAAGCCCAGGGTCATGCCCAATGCCAGGGCAATCGGCACATCGGAAGTTCCGGTAAATGTCCAGCGCAAACCGTTGATAAGATAGAAAATTGGATTAAACTGGGCCACCGTCCGCCACGGCTCACCCAGCATATCGATCGAATAGAAGGTGCCCCCCAGAAAGGTCAGCGGCGTCAGGATCAGCATCGGCACGATCTGCAGACGCTCGAAGCCGTCGGCCCAGATACCCAGGATAAATCCGAACAGGCTGAACGCGGCGGCGACCAGCACGATATAGCCCACCGCCAGCAAGGGGTGCGCAATGGTGTAATCGACAAACAACGTCGCGGTGGCGAGGATGATGGCCGAGATGATGAGCGATTTGAGCGCCGCCGCCCCCACGAAACCGATCAGCGTTTCGGCCACGCCCACGGGGGCCGACAGCAATTCGTAAATCGCGCCGGTAAAGCGCGGCATATAGATGCCGAAACTGGCATTGCTGGTGCTTTCGGACAGCAGGGTCAGCATCAACAGGCCAGGCACGATGAACGCGCCATAGGATACGCCGCCGATCTCCGGAATACGCCCGCCAATCGCCGCGCCGAACACGATGAAATAGAGCGAGGTTGTCAGCACCGGCGAGACGATCGAGCCGAAGGCAGTGCGGAAAAAGCGCTGCAATTCGTGCACCAGAATGGCAAAGGCGCCACGCAGATTGAGGAGATTGCCGCTCATGCCACCGCCTCCTGCGATTGCTCGTTCAGCAAGCCGACAAAGATTTCCTCCAGCGTCGATTCGCGCGTTTCCATGCCCACAAAGGCGATGCCATGGCGCGTCAGTTCCTGCGCCAGTTGCGCCACTTCGCGCTTGCCCTTGCCTGTGCCGTCGCCGCCGCGATACACAAGCCGCCGCCCGCCTTCGTCCAGCGTTACCGGAAAGGATGAAAGCACGGCGGGGATCTGCGCCATCGGCTCGGCAAGCGTGAAATGCGCCTCGGTCCGGCCCAGCTTAGCCATGATTGCATCCTTGTCATCGACCAGCAGGATGCGGCCCTTGCTGATCACGCCCACCCGGTCGGCCATTTCCTGCGCTTCCTCGATATAGTGGGTTGTCAGGATGATCGTGGTGCCGCGTGCGCGCAAGCTGTCGATCTGTTCCCACATATCCCGGCGCAGTTCGACATCGACGCCAGCGGTCGGTTCATCAAGGAACAGGATATCGGGATCATGCGCCAGCGCCTTGGCAATCATCACGCGGCGCTTCATCCCGCCCGACAGCTTGCGGATCGGTTCGTCCTTCTTGTCCCACAACGACAGCGCGCGCAGCACTTCCTCGATTCGGGCTTCATCGGGTGCCAGGCCGAACATTCCGCGCGAATAGCGCACCTGCCGGATCACCAGATCGAACATATCGAAACTGAGTTCCTGCGGCACCAGGCCAATGCGGCGGCGCACTTCGCGCCAATGCCTGTTCACGTCGAGGCCAAAGGCCGAAATCGTGCCGCCAGTGGGCCGCACCAGCCCACAAACCGCGCCGATAAGCGTGGTCTTGCCCGCGCCATTCGGCCCCAGCAGCGCAAAAATCTCGCCCTTGCGGATGGCCAGATCGACCCCGCCGGACGCGCCCAGCGCGGTAACGCCGCCCTTGTAGGTTTTCACCAGGCCGCGAATGTCGAGAATCGGATCGGTAACAGGGTTTTGCATCGTGCCCCTCAATGCCCCAGCAAACCGGTTTTAGAAACAGTCGTAATCTCTATCCGGGCAGAAGCAGGCTAGAATCGCCATACGAATAGAACCGATATTCGTTCGCGATGGCATGGGCATAGGCCGCCTGCATCCTCTCGCGCCCCATCAGCGCGGACACCAGCATGAACAGCGTGCTCTTGGGCAGGTGGAAATTGGTCATCAGCCCGTCGACACCTTTGAAGCGGTAACCCGGCGTGATGAAGATCGCCGTGTCGCCTTCGAAGGGGTGTATCATGCGGCTTTCGTCGGTCGCGCTTTCCAGCAGGCGCAGCGCGGTGGTGCCCGCCGCAATGATGCGCCCGCCCTTTGCCCGCGCTTCGTTGAGCAAAGCGGCGGTTTCTGCCGATATGCGGCCGAATTCGGCGTGCATCTGGTGGTCTTCGGTATCCTCGGCCTTCACCGGCAGGAAGGTGCCCGCACCGATATGCAACGTCAGCGTTGTGCGGATGATCCCCGCCGCGTCCAGCGCGTCGAGCAGGCGGGGCGTGAAATGCAGCGAGGCCGTGGGCGCGGCAACTGCGCCATCCTCGCGCGCGAAGATCGTCTGGTAATCCTCGCGGTCGGCCTCGTCGGTGCCGCGCTTGCTGGCAATATAGGGGGGCAGCGGCATCCGCCCTGCCCGCTCCAGCAGGACTTCCACCGGCTCATCCCCGCCAAAGGCCAGGGTGAAGCTGCCATCTTCGTGCCGCGCCTCCGCAATCGCGGTGACGCCTGCGCCGAACAGGATTTCGTCCCCCGGCTTCAGGCGCTTGGCGTTGCGGATGAAAGCCTGCCACCGGCGCAGGTCAATCCGCTTGTGCAGCGTTGCGCCAATGCGCGCATCGCCGCGCTGCCCTTCGAGCTGGGCGGGTATCACGCGCGTGTCGTTGAACACCAGCACATCGCCGGGGTTGAGCAGCTGCGGCAGATCCAGGACGCCAGCATCCTCGAACGGCGCATCGCCGCCGCGCACCACCAGCATCCGGGCCGCATCGCGCGGACGCACCGGGCGCAAGGCTATCCGCTCTGGCGGAAGGTCGAAATCGAACAGGTCTACGCGCATGGCGGCCCGTTAGGGCAAAGCCTGCCTTGCGTCACCCCGCCAAATGACCGGGTGCCGGCCAGCCTATTGGGCAGAGGGCTGTTGCACCGATGCGCTCAGCATATCGGGGGTGATGGCCGCAGCCGGACGCGGGGCTTGTGGCAGCAATTGCGGCAGATTGTCGGCCGCAATGCTGGCCTGCAGGATGCGGGTGGGATTGGCCGGCGGCTCGCCCCGCGCAATCGCATCGACATATTCCATCCCCGCAATCACCCGGCCAAAATTGGTATAGTTCCGGTCCAGCGTGAAGCGCGGGTAAAACACGATGAAGAACTGGCTGTTGGCGCTGTTCACGTCATTGGCGCGGGCCATCGACACGCTGCCGCGAACATGGGGGAACATATTGAACTCGGCCTCAAGGTCGGGAAGCGTCGATCCGCCGCGGCCGGTGCCGGTGGGATCGCCCGTCTGCGCCATGAAGCCATCGATCACGCGGTGGAAAATCACCCCGTTGTAGAAATTGGCCCGCGTCAGTTCCTTGATTCGCGCCACATGGTTGGGCGCCCATTCGGGAACAAGGCGGATCGCCACGCGCCCGCCATTCGAGAGGTCGAGGAACAGGATATTCTCGCGATCTTCCTCGATATTCGGGTTGGCGGCGAGCGGGACGCGTGAAATCGCCTCGGCCACGGCATCGGCATGGGCCTGTGCTTCCTGGCGCTGCTGAAGCGTTTGCGCGGACGCAGGCGAAGCCAGCGCGGCAGCCCCGGCCAAAAGGGCCAGAGGCCCGGCAATCCGTGCAAGCGAACGGGCGAAAAGCGTGCTCATGGTCTGAATCGGATCGGTCCTGCGGAAAACTCGGTGAAGGGTGCCCTAGGGCTTTGGGGCTGACAGTTCAATGAACATGGCATTGAAGTGAACAGCTGCGGCTCTCAGCGTTCGCCCTTCAGGCCGATGGACGCCACGCGCGCCATCACCTGCTCGCGCACCTGCGGGCTGACGAAACGGGCGATATCTCCGCCATAAAAGGCAATTTCCTTGACCAGTTTCGAGGCGATGGGCTGCAAGCTGATATCCGCCATCAGGAATACGGTTTCGATGCCCGAATTGAGCTGCTGGTTCATGCCCGCCATCTGGTATTCGTATTCGAAATCCGCGACCGCGCGCAGGCCCCGCACGATGATGCTGGCCCCTTCCCGCTCCGCCACATCCATCAGCAGCGCGTCAAACCCCTTCACCTCGACATTGGCAAGGCCCAACCGGGCGACTTCGGACCGCACCATCTCCATCCGCTCGGCCGGGGTGAACAGCGGATCCTTGCTGGGATTGGTGGTGACACCCACGACCAGAGTGTCGACCAGCTTGGCCCCGCGCCGCATGATATCGGCATGGCCCAGCGTGAAGGGATCGAAAGTGCCGGGATACAGGCCGATGCGTTCGGGCATTTACCCCTCCCGCTCGACGACGAAACGCGCCAGCGCGCGCAGCACCTCGGCCTCTTTTCCATGGCCCGCCAGATGCCCCACCGCCTGTTCGGACAGGAAGCGCGCCTGTTCGCGCGCCTTTTCCGCGCCCATCAGGCTGACAAAGGTCGCCTTGCCTTGTTCGGCATCCTTGCGCAGCGCCTTGCCCGCCTTCGCCTCATCCCCTTCGTGGTCGAGCAGATCATCGGCAATCTGGAAGGCCACGCCGATGTCGCGGGCATAGGCGCGCAGATGCGCCCGCGCCTCTTCCGGAACGCGGCCCAGGATCGCGCCCATTTCCACCGCCGCCATCAGCAGCGCGCCGGTTTTCAGTTGCTGAAGGCGGGTGACGCCTTGCAGGTCAAATGTCTGCTGCGCGGCGGCCATGTCCATCACCTGCCCGCCGGCCATGCCGTTATGCCCGCTCGCCCGCGCCAGCGCGCCGCACAGTTCCGCGCGGATAAAGGGATCTGGGCCGATTTCGGGGCCAGTGAGCAACTCGAACGCCAGATCATGCAGGCAATCACCCGCCAGCACGGCAATCGCTTCGTCAAAGGCGATATGCAGCGTGGGCTTGCCGTGCCGCATCGCGTCATCATCCATGCAGGGCAGATCGTCATGGATCAGCGAGTAGACATGGATGGCTTCAATTGCACAGCCCGCCTGGATGGCGGCACTGCGGCTGGCGCCATACATTTCGGCCACGGTGATGACGAGGAAGGGGCGCACCCTTTTGCCGCCGCCAATCGTGGCATAGCGCATCGCCTCCACCAGCCTGGCGCGTGGATCGTCGGGAACGGGCAGGATCGCGTCGAATGCCGCGTCCACTTCGCGCTGCACCCGCTGGAGCGCGCGGCCCAGCATATCGTCGGCCAGAACCAGCGCCATCGCGGCCTATTCCGTACCGAAGGGGACAGTGCCTGCGGCCTGCCCATCCGGCCCCGCCACGATCTTCTCGATACGCGCTTGCGCCGCATCGAGCCGCGCCTGGCAATGCCGCCGCAGCGCTTCGCCCCGCTCATACAGAGCAATCGATTCGTCGAGCGGCACTTCGCCGCTTTCGAGCCGGCGCACCACGTCTTCCAGTGCGCGCAGCGCGTCCTCAAAGCTCAGGCCTGCGATGTCAGGGGTATTTGCGTCCATGGCGTCCGGTTTGGCCGTGCCAGCGCGCAGCGTCAAGCGGGCCAAGTGCCAGCAGGAAATCTGTGGGCAAAACGGCCTGTCCGCAAAGAGGCAGGGGCTAGCGACTCCCTTCCCTCCCCGCTAAGGCGCAGGGCCATGACTGAAATCACCGCAGAGATCGTCGAGGCGCACGGCCTCAGCCCCGAGGAATATGAGCGTGTCCTGCACGCGCTTGGCCGCACGCCGAATATGGTCGAGCTGGGCATTTTCTCGGTCATGTGGTCCGAACATTGCAGCTACAAGTCATCGCGCCTGCATCTCAAGAAACTGCCGACCAGCGCCCCCTGGGTCATCTGCGGCCCCGGCGAGAATGCGGGCGTCATCGATATTGGTGATGGGCAGGCCGCCATCTTCAAGATGGAGAGCCACAACCACCCCAGCTATATCGAGCCCTATCAGGGTGCGGCCACGGGCGTGGGCGGCATCCTGCGCGATGTGTTCACCATGGGCGCGCGGCCGGTGGCCAATGCCAATGCCCTGCGTTTCGGCCGGCCCGATCATCCCAAGATGAAGCATCTGGTGCAGGGCGTGGTCGCGGGCATTGGCGGATATGGCAATTGCGTGGGCGTGCCCACCGTGTGCGGGGAGACCAATTTCCACCCCGCCTATGATGGCAATATCCTCGTCAATGCGATGACGGTGGGCGTGGCCGATCAGGACAAGATCTTCTATTCCGCCGCGACGGGCGTGGGCAATCCCATCGTCTATGTCGGCAGCAAGACCGGGCGCGACGGTATTCACGGCGCAACGATGGCCAGCGCCGATTTCGGGGAGGATGCCGAAGCGAAGCGCCCCACCGTGCAGGTGGGCGATCCCTTCACCGAAAAGCTGCTGATCGAGGCGTGTCTGGAACTGATGGCGACCGATGCCATCGTTGCCATTCAGGACATGGGCGCCGCGGGCCTTACATCCTCCAGCGTGGAAATGGCGACCAATGGCAAGGCGGGCATCCGCCTGAACATGAATGCCGTGCCCTGCCGCGAAGAGGGCATGACGCCGTATGAAATGATGCTGAGCGAAAGCCAGGAGCGGATGCTCATGGTTTTGAAGCCCGGCAAGGAAGCGATGGCCGAGGCGATCTTCCGCAAGTGGGAACTCGATTTCGCGGTGATCGGCGAAGTGACCGATACCGGCCACATGGTGCTGGAATGGAACGGCGAAGTGGTGTGCGACATTCCGCTCGGCCCCCTTGCCGCGGATGCCCCGCTGTATGACCGCCCCTACCTCAGCCGCGCCGAATACCGCGCATGGGCGGGCACCAAGCCGCTGGAAGATATTCCGGGTGGCACCGACATTGGCGGCGATCTGCTCAAGCTGATGGCCTGCCCCGATCTGGCGAGCCGGAAATGGATCTGGGAACAGTATGACAGCCAGGTGGGCGCGGATACGCTCCAAACCGGCGGCGATGCGGGCGTGGTGCGCGTGCATGGCACCCGCAAGGCGCTGGCGATCAGCACCGATTGCACCCCGCGCTATGTCTTTGCCGATCCGTATGAAGGCGGCAAGCAGGCGATTGCCGAGGCTTTCCGCAACCTCTGCGCCGTGGGCGCGCGGCCGCTGGCGGTGACCAATTGCCTCAACTTTGCCAATCCGCAGCGCCCGGAAATCATGGCGCAGCTTGTCCATGCGCTCGACGGCATGGGCGAGGCGTGCCGCGTGCTCGACTTCCCGATCGTGAGCGGCAATGTCTCGCTGTATAACGAAAGCAAGGCGACCGGCGGCGGCAGCGCAATCCTGCCCACCCCGGCGATTGGCGGCGTGGGCATCATCGACGATTACGCACAGATGATGACGCTGCCCTTCAAGCAGGAAGGCGATGCCATATACCTTATAGGGGCGGAGCCGTGGGCGACTCCCAACCCCGAACGCAGCCTGGTGGGCCAGTCGCTGTGGCTGCGCGAAATCCACGGCCGGGCCGAAGGCCGCGCGCCTTTCGTGGATCTCACGCTGGAAAAGCACAGCGGCGAATTCGTGCGCGAACTGATCGCGGCGGGCCTTGTCAACGCGGTGCACGATGTGTCCGACGGCGGCATGGCGGTGGCACTGGCGGAAATGGCGCTGGCCGGCGGTCTGGGCGCGGAGGTGGAGAACCACCCCGATTACGACCCGGCGCGCTGGTGGTTTGGCGAGGATCAGGCGCGTTACATCGTCACCGTGCCCGATATTGCCGCGTTTCAGGCGCAGCTCGCCAAGGGCACGCGCAACGAGGACACCGCTGGTTCCGGCGTGCGGCGGCTGGGCACCGTGGGCGGCGACAGCCTTTTCGGGGTAAAGCTGGATGCGCTGCGCGAAGCGCATCTCAGCTTCTTCAAGAACTGGATGGAAGCCTGATCTTCATTTCCCGATCCCGGCCGCAAGCACATTGATCGTCAGCGCCAGGATCACCAGGTTGAAAGCAAAGGCGAACAGGCCGTGGAAAGTCGCAACCCGGCGCATATGTGTGCCGGTGATGGCGACATCCGCGGTCTGGCACGTCATGCCGATAACAAAGGCGAAATTCACGAAATCGGCAAATTCAGGTGTGGCCGTGTCGGGGAACAACAACCCTCCCCTGTCCTCCTGTGCTTCCTCGTCAAAATAGAGGCGGGCATAATGCAGGGCGTAGATCAGGTTGACGAACAGCCAGCTGGCGCAGAGCGTCAGGATAATCAGGCCCGCCATGAACGCGCTGCCTGTTTCGCGCAGCAACACAAGCAAGCCCAGAGCGCCCAAGATGGTCGCCGCAATGAGAAGGGTCAGCAAAAGCAGCAGGATGCGGCCTGCATCATTATCACGCGCGTCCCGGCGCAGCCGGTCTGCCTGCCCATGCTTCCACAGCGATATGCAGGAAAGCAGGAAAGCCGCCACGCCCGCATCAAAGCCGACAAGAATGGCCGGTATGATCGGCATCATCCCTCCCGCAAGCATTACCCCCAGCAGAAAGCCCGCCAGAAACAGGACATAGCGCGGGTGCGGGATGCGCTTTGGCATTAACGGCCCACCCATTCCTTTTCCGGCACGCCCAGCAGTTTCAGCACGCTGGTGAGATCGCCCCGGTCGATCCAGCCATTGGCCGCATCGCGCGCCTTGGGCTTGGCGTGGTAGGCAATGCCGTAGGTCGCCTCGGCAATCATCGGGATGTCGTTCGCGCCGTCGCCGGTGGCCAGCGTCACCACATTGCCGCCCAGTTCGGACGCTTCTTCGAGCAGCACGGTGCGCTTTACGCTGCTGTCGGTGATCGGGCCGACAAGGCCGCCAGTCAGCACCTCGTCCACCACATCGAGGCGGTTGCCCACCACCCGCTCGAACCCCAGCATCTCGGCCACGGGATCGGCAAACTGGTGGAAGCCGCCGGTCACCAGCACGGTGCGGCAGCCGCGGCTTTTCAGCGTTTCGACCAGCACCCGCGCACCCGGCATCGGGGTGATGCGCGTGGCAAGACACTCGGCAATCGCGCCGGCGGACAAATCGCGCAGCAGCATCACCCGCTCGCGCAGCGCGCTTTCGAAATCAAGTTCGCCCTGCATCGCCCGCTCGGTAATTGCGGCGATGTGGTGCTTGATCCCGGCAAAATCGGCCAGTTCGTCAATGCACTCCTGCCCGATCATCGTCGAATCCATATCCGATACGAACAGATGCGGCACGGCAAAGGGTGCGGTGGCAATGATCGCGTCGCTGGGGCTGAAATGCGCGTCCAGGCCTGCCCGCAACGCAGCCATGTCATCGGAAGGCGTGGCAATTTCCAGCACATCGCCGCAGCCATCGAGCAACCCTGCCGAGGCCATCGCCACGCCCCTCTCCGCCAGTTGCGCCGCAAGCGCATCGAGGCGTGTTTCCAGATTGGCGGTGTCTGCTATCAGGCGGGCAATGAGCAAGGGACGAACTCCAGCGAAAAATCCGGTGGCGCTCATCGCAGGGCCGACGGCCAGCGGCAAGAGCGATCTGGCCGTGCGGCTGGCCCTTGCCTTGCACGATGCCGGGAATCCGGCGGTGGTCATCAATGCCGACAGTGCGCAGGTCTATGCCGATCTGGCGGTGCTGAGCGCGCGGCCGAGCGAGGACGAGACGCGCGGCGTGCCCCACCGCCTGTTCGGCACATGGGACGGAGCGACCGCCTGCTCCGCCGCCGATTGGGCGGCCGCCGCCAAGGCCGAGATCGCTGCCGCGCATGAAGCCGGCGCGGTGCCGATCCTTGTGGGCGGCACGGGGCTGTATATCCGCACGCTTCTGGATGGCATTGCGCCTGTTCCGCCGATTGACCCAGCGGTGCGTGACACCGTGCGGGCGATGGAAACGCCGCAAATCCGCGCCGCGCTGATGCAGGAGGACGCACCATATGCCGCGCATCTTGGCCCGGCAGACCGGCAGCGGCTGGCCCGCGCGCTGGAAGTGGTGCGGTCCACCGGCAAATCGCTGAAGGCATGGCAGGCGGAGAAGGCAGGCGGCATTGGCGATGCGATTACTCTCGCCCCGTTGATCCTGCTGCCCGAACGCCAGGCGCTCTACGCCCGCTGCGATGCGCGCTTTGCTGCCATGCTGGATGGCGGCGCGGTGGAGGAGGTGGCAAGCCTGCTCGCGCGCAATCTGAGTCCCGCCCTGCCTGTGATGCGCGCTATCGGCGTGGCCGAGATCGCCAATATGCTGAGCGGAACAAGCACCCGCGAGGAGGCGCTGGCGGCGGGCCAGCAGGCCACGCGCAATTACGCGAAACGGCAATATACCTGGCTCAGGCATCAGCCACCGACGGAATGGCCGCGCCTTGAGCCAGAAAATATCGAAATTCGGTCACAGTTTGAAATATTATTCTGATATTTTGGGTTGACAGGATATTTCCTGTCTCATAACAGCCCCACAGAAACGGGTAACAGGAATGGAACCAGCGGCCCGGCGCGAACCCTCGTGCCGGGTTGGTCTTTTTCCGCTTCCATCAGGACCCAATGCAGGAGAAATACGGTGAGCAACGAACGCAGCGGCGCTGCGATATTGTGCGAGATGCTGGTGCGCCAGGGCGTCGAATTCGTGTTCGGCTATCCCGGCGGCGCAGTGCTGCCCATTTATGACGAGTTGTTTTCGGACAATCGCATTCGCCACATCCTTGTCCGCCACGAAGCCGGCGCGGCCCATGCGGCCGAAGGCTATGCCCGTTCCACCGGCAAGCCCGGCGTGGTGCTGGTCACCAGCGGCCCCGGCGCGACCAATGCGGTGACCGGCATTGCCGATGCTTTCCTCGATTCCATCCCCATGGTGGTGATCACCGGGCAGGTGGCGACCAATCTGATCGGCACCGATGCCTTTCAGGAAGCCGACACGATCGGCATCACCCGCCATTGCTGCAAGCACAATTACCTGGTCAAGGATCCGGCCGAGCTTGCCGCCACGATTGACGAGGCGTTCGAGATTGCCACCACCGGTCGTCCCGGCCCGGTCGTGATCGACATTCCCAAGAATGTGCAGGTCGCCACCGCCCCCTTCACCGATGCACCGGTGCAGCGCCCGCGCCGCTACACGCCGCGCATGGTTGCCTCGGCCGACGAGATTGGTGAGGCGATTGACCTTATCGCCAATGCCAGGCGCCCGATTTTCTACACCGGCGGCGGCGTGATCAATTCCGGGCCGCGCGCCACCACGCTGCTGCGCAAATTGCAGGAACTGACCGGCGCGCCTGTCACCTCCACGCTGATGGGCCTTGGCGCGTTTCCGGCGGGCCACCCGGACTGGCTGGGGATGCTGGGGATGCACGGCACTTACGAAGCCAATATGGCGATGAACCAGTGCGATGTAATGGTGAATATCGGCGCGCGTTTTGATGACCGGGTGACCGGACGTCTGGATGCGTTCTCGCCCGATTCCACCAAGATCCACATCGATATCGACCGCTCCTCCATCAACAAGGTGATCCCGGTTGATCTGGGCATTGTGGGCGACTGCGCCACCGTGCTGGAACAGCTGATCGAGGCCTGGGGCAAGCGCGACCGGCTGGACATCGGCGAATGGAAAGCGCGCATCAGCGGCTGGCGCGCGCGCGAAAGCCTGGCCTATCCGGCGGGCACGGGCGGCATCATCATGCCGCAGCTCGCGGTGGAGCGGCTCCACGCCCTCACCCATCATCTCGACCCGATCATCACCACCGAAGTCGGCCAGCACCAGATGTGGGCGGCGCAGTATTTCGGCTTTACCGGCCCCAACAAGTGGCTGACAAGCGGCGGCCTTGGCACGATGGGCTACGGGATGCCTGCCGCTATCGGCGCGCAGCTGGGCAATCCGGACAGTCTGGTGATCGACATTGCGGGCGAAGCCAGCATCCAGATGAACATTCAGGAAATGGGCACGGCCAGCCAGTTCCGCCTGCCGATCAAGGTGTTCATCCTCAACAACGAATATATGGGCATGGTCCGCCAGTGGCAGGAACTGACCTATGAAAGCCGCTATTCCAACTCCTATTCCGACAGCCTGCCCGATTTCGTCGCGCTGGCCGAGGCCTATGGCTGGAAAGGCATCCGCATCACGCGTGAGGATGAACTCGACGCCGGGATCAAGGCGATGATGGAGCATGACGGCCCGGTGATGGTCGATTGCCAGGTGTCGAAGGACGCCAACTGCTTCCCCATGATCCCCAGCGGTGCGGCGCATACCGAGATGCTGCTCTATGGCGACATGGTGGCAGGCACGCTGGACGACGAAGCGAAAGCGCTGGTCTGAGGATAGGATGATGAAAATCAAGCAAACCGAAGCCGAGCGCCACGTGCTCAACATCACCGTCGATAACGAGGCGGGGATTCTGGCCAAGATCGCCGGGCTGTTCACCGCGCGCGGATACAATATCGACAGCCTGACCGTGGCCGACATATCGGACAACCACAAGGTCAGCCGCATCACCATCGTGACGCAAGGCCCGCCGCGCGTGATCGACCAGATCGAGGCGCAGCTGGAGCGGCTGGTGCCGGTTCACCGCGTGGTCGACCTCACCCAGTCCGGCCCCCATGTCGAACGCGAACTGGCGCTGATCAAGGTGGCAGGCAAGGGCGACAACCGGGTGGAAGCCTTGCGCATTGCCGAACTGTTCCGCGCCAAGGTGGTCGATACCACCACTGAAAGCTTCATTTTCGAACTCACCGGCACGCCCGACAAGATCGACAGCTTCATCACGCTGATGCGCGAACTGGGCCTGGTCGAAGTGGGCCGCACCGGCGTTGTCGGCATGATGCGCGGGCCGCAGGGGGCGTAAAGCGCGCGCCAAATCCGGTTTCAAAAAAGATCACATTTGCACATCGCCCCGACGCGCAAATGCGGCTAGAGGCTCCACCGCGAAATTTCCCCCTGCTCATGCCGGGGACAGACAGAACAAAGACAGGACCATCCGATGAAAGTGTATTACGACGCCGATTGCGACCTCAATCTGGTCACTGACAAGAACATTGCCATCCTCGGCTATGGCTCGCAGGGCCACGCCCATGCGCAGAACCTGCGCGACAGCGGGTGCAAGAATGTCGCCATCGCCCTGCGCCCCGGTTCGGCATCGGCAAGGAAGGCCGAAGGCGCGGGTTTCAAGGTGCTGTCCAACAGTGAAGCGGCCGGCTGGGCCGACATCCTCATGATCCTTGCGCCCGACGAGCACCAGGCCGCGATCTGGGAAAACGACCTCAAGGGCAAGATGAAGCCGGGCGCGGCACTCGCCTTTGCCCACGGCCTCAACATCCATTTCGGCCTGATCGAAGTGCCCGCCGACATCGACGTGATCATGATCGCGCCCAAGGGGCCGGGGCACACGGTGCGCGGCGAATACCAGAAGGGCGGCGGCGTGCCCTGCCTGATCGCGGTGCACCAGAATGCCAGCGGCAATGCGCATGACGTGGCGCTCGCTTATGCCAGCGGCGTTGGCGGCGGCCGTTCGGGCATCATCGAAACCAATTTCAAGGAAGAGTGCGAGACCGACCTGTTTGGTGAACAGGCCGTGCTGTGCGGCGGCATCACTCACCTGATCCAGGCCGGTTTCGAAACGCTGGTGGAAGCTGGCTACGCGCCTGAAATGGCCTATTTCGAATGCCTGCACGAAACCAAGCTGATCGTCGATCTGCTGTATGAAGGCGGCATCGCCAATATGCGCTATTCGATCAGCAACACGGCCGAATATGGCGACATCACCACCGGCCCGCGCATCATCACGGCCGAAACCAAGGCCGAAATGAAGCGTGTGCTGGCCGACATCCAATCGGGCCGCTTTGTGAAGAACTTCGTGCTCGACAACCGCGCCGGCCAGCCTGAACTGAAGGCCGCGCGCAAGGCCGCCGAAGCGCACCCGATCGAACAGACCGGCGCTCGCCTGCGCGCGATGATGCCGTGGATTTCGGCGAACAAGCTGGTGGACCAGACCAAGAACTGATCCGGGATTTCGGCGGGGGTTTGCGACAAATCGCGACAAAAATCCCCGCCGCCCTCTGCTCCGCGCAATCGCTTACCGGTGGACATTGGCAGGCCGCATCGCCACATTGCGCGCCTGAATGAACCACTGGGAGAAACCTTCATGCGCAAGACCCTGCTTTCCATCGCCGCCGCCGGTGGCCTTACCGCCCTTGTGGCCGGCGGCCTTAATGCCCAGGGCGGCCCGCCGCAGCTTCCCGGCGCGGTTGACGCCAGCCGCGTGACTGCGGGCACCTATGCCACCGATGCCAGCCACTCGCTGGTCGGCTGGAAGGTCAACCATTTCGGCTTCAACGACTATTTCGGTATTTTCGGCGATGTCGCGGGCACGCTGGAAATCGACCCCGCCAATCTCAATGCCGCAAAGGTGGACGTGACCATTCCCGTCGCCAGCGTCGTGACCGCCAGCGCGGGCCTGACCGAGCACCTGATGCGCGCGGGCGCCAATGGCGGCAACCCCGATTTCTTCGGCCCCAACCCCGCCCCGGCCCGCTTCGTCTCCACCTCGGTGCACACCACGGGTGCGCATACCGCACACATCATGGGCGACCTGACGCTGAACGGCGTGACCAAGCCGGTCACCATTCAGGCGGAGTTTTCGGGCGCGGGCAACCACCCGTTCAACCAGCGCGCGACGCTGGGTTTCCACGGCAACACCACCATCAAGCGTTCGGAATGGGGCCTTGGCGGCTTCGTCCCGCTGGTGGGTGACGATGTGGAACTGGACATCACCATCGCGTTCGAAAAGCAGTAAATCTTCGCCCCCTTTTGGCGTCAGAAGCGCGCGGCTCCCACATGGGGCCGCGCGTTTTTCATGCGCCCACTGGACATTTGTTTACCCTGTGCGCATATGCTGCCCGCCATGAAGACCCGCGCAACCCTGTCGCTGCTTCGACTTACACGCCCTTAGGCGTGCCATTGCCCCTGCGCCTCTGCCGCCGGGACATCGCCTAAGGGCCATCCGCAAGACTGGTGAATTTACCCCGCACCCCTTGCCGTGCGGGCCGGAAGCGATAAGGGACACTCCCATGCCCATGCTCAAGGATCCGAGCCGAAAATACCAGCCCTTTCCGCAGGTCAACCTGCCGGACAGGCAATGGCCTTCGCGCACCATCACACAGCCGCCCCGCTGGCTGTCGACCGATCTGCGCGACGGCAACCAGTCGATCATCGATCCGATGGATGCGGTGAAGAAGAACCGCTTTTTTGACCTGCTTCTGGAAGTGGGCATGAAGGAGATCGAGGTCGGCTTCCCCAGCGCGGGCGCGACCGAGTTCGACTTTATCTCCGGCCTGGTCAAATCGGGACGCATCCCGCAGGATGTGACGATTCAGGTGCTGACCCAGTCGCGCGAGGATCTGATCCGCCGCAGCTTTGAAAGCCTGGAAGGCGTCCACGCGGCCATCGTCCACCTCTACAACGCGGTCAGCCCCGCCTGGCGCGACATCGTGTTCCGCATGAGCCGCGATGAGGTCAAGCAGATCGCGATCAAGGGCGCGCAGTTGCTGGTTGACGAGGCAGCAAAGCGCCCCGGCACCAAATGGCAGTTTGAATACAGCCCCGAAACCTTCTCCACCGCCGAACTCGATTTCAGCCTGGAGGTGTGCGAGGCGGTGATGGGCGTCATCCAGCCCACGCCCGAAAATCCGCTGATCCTGAACCTGCCGGCCACGGTAGAGGCGGCGACGCCCAATATCTATGCCGACCAGATCGAATATTTCTGCCGCAACCTGCCAAACCGGCAGTCGGCAGTCATATCGCTGCACACCCACAACGACCGCGGCACCGGCGTGGCGGCGGCGGAACTGGGCCTGATGGCGGGCGCCGACCGGGTGGAAGGCTGCCTGTTCGGCAATGGTGAACGGACGGGCAATTGCTGCCTGGTGACGGTGGCGATGAATATGTACACGCAAGGCATCGATCCTGGCCTGGATTTCAGCGATATCGACAAGGTCATCGAGACAGTCGAATACTGCAACCAGCTGCCCGTGCATCCGCGCCACCCCTATGGCGGCGAACTGGTCTTTACCGCCTTCTCCGGCAGCCATCAGGACGCGATCAAGAAGGGGTTCGAGGCGCAGGAGCAGCGCAATGACGAATTGTGGCGCGTACCCTATCTGCCGATCGACCCGGCCGATCTGGGCCGCAGCTACGAGGCGGTGATCCGCGTCAATTCGCAGTCCGGCAAAGGCGGCTTTGCCTGGGTGCTGGAACAGGATCAGGGCCTGAAACTGCCCAAGAAGATGCAGGCCGATTTCAGCCGCCATGTGCAGAAAATGGCCGATGATCTGGGCCGCGAACTGAACGCGGCCGACATCTGGGACTGCTTCCGTCAGGCCTATTTCATTGGCGATGTGCCCAAACGGTTCCGGCTGGTCGATTACCAGGAAAGCAAGGCGGGCGACGGCACGCAGGTCTTTACCGGCACCATTCTGGTTGACGGGCAGGAACAGCGCATTTCGGGGCGCGGCAAGGGCCTGCTGTCCACCATCCTTGGCACCATGCGCGAGGCGTTCGGCCTGGATTTCGAAGTGGTCGATTATGTCGAGCACGCACTGGGATCGGGCGTGGATGCGCGCGCGGCGGCCTATATCGAATGCCGCCTGCCCGATGGCAGCACGAGCTGGGGCGTCGGCATCGATCAGGATGTCGCCACCACCAGCGTCCGGGCGATCCTGTCCGCGGCGAACGGTGTCGTGGCGCGCACAGCGGCTGCCGGCTGACACATCGGGGGATCCGCTTGCCAAAGTGAATGGCGGGAAGACTGCCGCGATCCTCCGGGCCACGCAATCGGTCGCAAAAGGCTTGCCGCCCCTGTTCTGTGCTCGGCTGTTAGGTAGCAATACGCGCAATCCTGCCCACCTTCGGACAAGACAAACGCTCTAAGCCGGATTGGTGCAATTCCGGCTGGCCCCATGTCCACTTTCTTCCTCATCGCCTCCCTAGCGCTTGTGGCCGGCATCATCGGCTTGGTGATCTTGCGCCGGAAACGCAGCGGCGTTCGGCCGAAAACCACTCTGGCACCGCAATGCCGGGCGGCGGATGATGAATGTGCAGCCTTCCTGCTTCGTCTGAGCCAGGAATTGCAGACACCGCTCAATTCGGTGATCGGCTTTGCCGACCTTCTGGCACAGGGCCAACTTTCCGAAGGGCAGCAGCGGCAGGCGCGCCTGATTACCGAAAACGCCCGCTCCATGCTGCGGCTGGTCAACGACACGCTGGAACTTTCGCGCATACGCACCGGGCAGACGCGCATCGTTCACGAAGAATGTGATCTGGCGGCAGAGCTGCTTCGCCTGATCGAGATGTTCCGTCCCCTGGCGGCGGCCAAGGAGCTCGAGCTGATCCACAGCCTGTCTCCCGATCTGCCCGCGCGTCTATGGCTTGACCGGGTGCATCTGCGCCAGATTCTGCTCAACCTCGTGGGCAATGCGGTCAAATTTACCGACAAGGGAACCGTCACCCTGAGTGCGCGGGCCGAACGCGGTACGCTGATCGTGGATGTCAGTGACACCGGAGCCGGGATTGATCCAGACCAGCTGGAAGGGCTGTTCATCCCCTTTGCCAATGCGGTGCAGCCGGCATCTGCGCTGACGCCTGCAAGCGGCCTTGGCCTCGCCATTGCGGCAGAACTGGCAAGGATCATGGGCGGATCATTGGGAGTCACAAGCAAGGCGGAGGAAGGCGGCAGCAGTTTCTCGCTTCGCCTGCCCTTTCACGATCGCGGGCCTGAGGAGCAAATGGCTCGGGTCACGGAGCCTCTCCCGCTGCCCCGCGCGGGGCAAGGGGTGTCAGGCACACCGGATGCGGCGGGATCGGCGGCCACAGGGCCGCGCCGCGTCTTGCTGGCAGAGGATAATGACATCAACCAGCAGCTCGTGCTGGCGATGGCCCCGCTTTTGGGAATTCAGCTCGACATCGCGGCAAACGGGGAGGAGGCCGTGGCCATGGCCGATGCCGCGCGCCTGGCGGGCTTGCCCTATCACCTGGTGCTGATGGATGTGCAAATGCCGGTGCTGGACGGAATTGCCGCTGCCCGCGCCATGCGGCGTGCGGGCCATTCGGCGCAGGAACTTCCCATCGTGGCACTGACCGGACGCAACCAGCCCGAAGATCTGGCAGCCACGCGCGATGCCGGGATGCAGGGGCACCTGTTCAAGCCGGTCGTGCTGGCCGATCTCGCAAAGATGCTCGCCACCCTGCCCGATATCGCTGTCGGCCCCGCCCCGCCCGAAGGGCTCGACGTGACGCGGTTTGGCGATGGCGCAATCCCGGCCATTCACGCGCTCGACCACCGATACCGCGCCCGCAAGCAGCACCTGCTCGACCTGATCGCGCGGACAATCGCCGGGGGCCGCACGGAAGATAACCTCCCGCAGATTGTTTCCGGTCTGCACAAGCTGGCAGGCGTAGCGGCGAATTTCGGCGATGAAGCGACAGGCCGGAGCGCGCGCCATCTGGAACAGGCGCTGAAGCGCAGCGACAGCACAGCAGAAGCGCTGCGGATACTGGTTGCGCACTGGCCATCGCTGCGCGACCGCGCCGCGCAGCAGCCGTGAAGCGCATATTCACGCGCCTCCCGCAGGCTGCGTTACCGTCCAGATGGTTTCAGCCATCGCGTCAAGTTCGGCAAAATCCACGCCAAACCCCACCGGATCGCGCAGATTGAGGCGGATGCGCGGGGGTGCGAAGGGCTGCATCAGCGCGCGACGCAAGGCGGCTTGCAACAGCCGCATCCGCATCACCACATCGCGCAAGGCCTCATCCGGATTGCGGCTGCGGCTGCTTTGCCAACCGGCCTCGATCTGGCCGAACCTTTCGGCCACCACTTCGTTGTAGCGCGGATGCGGGCCGCGGTGCAGCGGCAGGCCCAGCACCATCGCCGCCTTTTCCAACGCAGGCAAAAGCAGCCCGTTGCTGCGGAAATCATCGAGGCTGGCCTCGCCATGCCCCAGCGCATCGAACAGGGGCGACAGGCTTCGTTCCGTCAGCAAAGTGCGCGGAAGCAAATGGTGCCGCTGCATATGCTTGCGGTAACCGGGCTTGCCGGGCCGGTTTACAGACCGAAAAGGCAGACGCGCGCGCCCGCGGGCCCAATCCCCGACTGCATTTCTGTGCACCGACCAGCGACCCTTTATCCTCTCACTCCAGACACAATGCCCGGTTTGCCCACCAAGACAAGTTTGTGCGCCGATTCGCCTGCGCCCGCGGTGTGAAGCTTCGCCCTCAGCCGGATACCTGGCCGACCGCACGACCTGGATGGTCCATTGTGCATTGCAATATACGGATTTGCACTTATAGTTCGCCCACATGGCAAGCGCAGCGTATCGCAGTGATATTGATGGGCTGCGCTGCCTTGCCATTCTGCCCGTTGTATTCAACCACGCCGGCTTCAGCGCCGTTCCCGGTGGCTTTATCGGGGTCGACATATTCTTTGTCATATCGGGCTTTCTGATCACGGGCATCCTTGCCCGCGAACTGGATGAGAACAGCTTTTCGATTGTCCGATTTTACGAACGGCGGGCCCGGCGGATTCTTCCGGCCCTGTTTGCGGTCATCCTCGCCTGCCTGATTGCAGGATGGATCATCATGTTGCCATCGGAATATGTCCGGCTGGCAAAGTCGGCGATAGCGACCTTGCTGTTCGTCTCGAATTTCTGGTTCTGGCACGCGGCTGGGGACTATTTCGGGGCCAATGTCGTATTCGAGCCCTTGCTGCACACCTGGTCACTGGCAGTGGAGGAGCAGTTCTACATCATCTTTCCCCTGCTTCTTTGGGGCTTGAGCAGACTGCCGCGCCGCATCTGGATTGCGGCAATCGCCATAATTTGTCTTGTTTCCTTCGCGTTATCTGTCTGGCTCACCAGCGCCTATCCCACCTTCAGCTTCTATCTTCTGCCTTCACGGGCGTGGGAACTTGGGCTTGGCGCGTTGCTTGCGCTGGGGCTGATCCCCCCCCCCCCCCGCAACTCGCCAAGCGTGGCTGCGCCAGATTGCGGGGTTCGGCGGACTTGTTCTGATTGTTGGCAGTATCGTTCTTGTCGATGACGCGACGCCTTTTCCTGGCCTGTCGGCCTTGCCGGCCTGTGTTGGAACCGCCGCGCTGATTTGGGCGGGAACGGGAGGCCATCATCTGGTCGGTCGGCTCCTGTCTCTGGCCCCCTTCGTCTGGATCGGCCTCATTTCCTATTCGCTGTATCTGTGGCACTGGCCCGTCCTGATCGCCGCCCGAATGATCGAGGGTTCGGCCGTTCTGGATTTGCCTCTTGCATGGGCCTGCATCGGCCTTTCGCTCGCGCTCGCCTTTCTCAGCTGGAAATTTGTGGAGCAGCCGTTCCGCCGAAAGGCGCGCATGGCGGCGCCTGCCCGCAAACAGATCTTTGGCTTTTCGGCCGGAGGGATTTTTCTGCTCGGCAGCGTGTCGGCCGGTGTTGCACTTGCAGACGGACTGCCGCTGCGTCTTGGGGCAAGCACCATTGCCCTGCACGCCGACGCCACCCGCCTGCATCCGCTGGACCGGCAATGCACGACGCAAGGGAAAAGCCCAAACGCCTGCCCTGTCGGTTCCGAGGCACCGGGCGCACAGGTGGCCTATGTGCTTTGGGGCGATTCGCACGCTGGCGCCATGATTTCCGGCTTCGATCACTGGTTGAAGCGAGAGGGGAAAGCCGGAATAGCCTTTGCCAAGGCGGCCTGCGCCCCCATGCTGGGCTTGCGGCGCGCGGATATGGGCAGCCGCCACGGCTGCGACACGCACAATGCGGCGGTGCTGGAGCGCATTCTTGCCGACTATCCGCAAGCCACGATCGTTCTTGTCGGACGCTGGACAATGCTGGCGATGGGAACACGAATGACGGGAGAGCCCGGCGGCCTTGCCATTCTCACAACGTCCGCACAGCCAGCCTCCGGGATCGCCGCGAATGCCGCGCTGCTGGAGAACGGGTTGGCCGAACTTGTCGCAAGACTGCGGCAGGCAGACCGCCGAGTGGTGCTTCTGGCTGGCGTGCCCGAACCCGGCTTTCATGTGCCCAATAACCAGGCGCGTGCGGCCATGTTGGGAACGGTGCCGCGCGAAGTTTCGCGGGCCACCTTCGATCAACGCATCGCCACATCCGATCCCCTTCTTGTCCGCGTGGCAGAGCGATATGGTGCAAGGCTGGTTCGACCGGCGGATTTCCTGTGCGATGATACACGCTGTGGCGTCTTGCTGGCAGGCAAGCCGCTGTACCGGGATGACGATCACCTCAGTATCGCGGGCGCCGCATGGCTTGTGCCCCGGATGATGGCCGCCGCCGCGTCCTAGCGCGCGCCGCGCGACACGCACACGAGCGCCGGGCGTTCACCGTCAGCGTCCTGCGGTTCAAGCAGGATAGGTTCGCCTTCCCGGCCGGTGAGGCTCATCGTATGGGTGATGCGCCCCATGTCGACCAGCCAGTGCAGCAGGCGCAAGGCCAACTTGGCGGCGCGCTGCGGATCGCCACCGGCATCGGGCACGAGGAGCAGTTCCTGCCCGGTGAACAGCGAGAGCCCTTCGCTTTGCAGGCTGCCGTCCTCCAGCGTGCGCAGCGCCGTCAGCCCCAGCCCCGGAAAGGCGCCTCCACCCAGCCAGCGCGTAACCGCATCCCGGAAATAACCGGGCGCACAGACCGTAGCCGCCGGCCCCCAGGCAACGCCTGCAATGTTCTCCAGCTCGGCCAGCTCTCCCGCCAGCCAGGCAAGACAACGCAGAACGGGAATCATCGCGCCGCCGCTGAGAAGGTGCGGCCCCGGAGTCAGCGCCATCGCCTCGCAGTCGCCAAGTGCAGCTTTGGCGTCGAGCGCGAAGAAATGGCGCATTTCCGGCATCGCCGCCGCCACACCGGGTGAAAGGCCTGTCAGATCAAATGTCAGCCCGTTTGCCAGCAATTCGCACCAGTGCAGGGCGCCATGCTCGCCCGCCTTCCCTTCATCCGCCACGCTGTCCAGCGTGACCGCGAACTGCCCGTGGGTAAGCGACAGTGCCTGAATCCGGGCCAAGGAAGGACGCTGATGCTGCGCGAAAAGCAGCACCACGGGATGATCGATCAGGTTTCGCAAAGGGCGTTGCGCAGTCGCTATGGCACCACCCTCCCTGTAATCCGAAATAATCTCGTCCTCCCAGTGCCTTGCGCCCAACAAGAGGAATGGGGCGTTATGCCAATTGCCGGACAAGGCAAGCTGGACTGTGGACTCTGATCCAGTTCGGACCAATTTCGCGTCATCGGTTGGTGGCAAACGCCTTGCACCGCTTTTCTGTTCCCCAAGCATTGTCTAGCATCGGCACGATGGAACAAGCTCCCGCCCACAGTCCTGCCGCAAACCGCAGCCAGCAATCCCACCACCATGCTGCCCTTGGTATCAGCACCTCCCTTTCCGGCAAGTCCTGGCAATGGATGGGTGGGAATATGGCGCTTGGCAATGCGGCTTCGGTAGAAGCGGGAGAGGCGATAATCGCGCAATTGCTGATGGCGCGCGGGGTGGCACAGGCCGAACTTGACCTGCACCGGGAACCTTCGCTGCGCAATTTCCTCCCCGATCCATCGGCCTTTCGCGACATGGACCGCGCGGCCGAGCGGATCGCGCAGGCAGTGCTGACGCGCGAACGGATGACGATCTACGGGGATTATGATGTGGACGGGGCCACCAGCAGCGCCTTGCTCATCCGGTTGATGCGTATGCTGGGCCATGATGCCAGTCATTACATACCAGATCGCTTGCTGGAAGGTTACGGGCCATCCGGGGAAGCGCTCGTAAGGCTGGGCAAGGAAGGGTCAAGCCTCGTTATCACGGTCGATTGCGGGGCCATGGCCTATGACGCGCTGGATGCCGCGCACCAGGCAGGCGTTGATGTGATCGTGGTGGATCATCACAAATGCGCCAGCGCGCTTCCCGTGGCGCTGGCGCTGGTCAATCCCAACCGGCTGGACGAAAGCGATATCGGCGCGGCGCACGGCCATCTGGCGGCGGTGGGCGTTGCCTTCCTGCTGGCGGTTGCGGTGGTGCGCACCCTGCGCGGCCACGGCTATTTCGCCCATCGCCCACAGCCCGATCTGCTTTCGCTGCTTGATCTGGTGGCGCTGGGCACCGTGGCGGACGTGGCCGCAATACGTGGGCTGAACCGGGCCTTCGTGGCGCAGGGCCTGAAGGTGATGGCGCATCGCCGCAATACCGGCATGGCCGCGCTGATCGATGCCGCCCGTCTGACCCGCGCGCCCACCTGCAGCGATCTGGGCTTTGCGCTGGGCCCGCGCATAAATGCCGGTGGCCGCGTGGGCGAAGCAACACTCGGCGTGCGCTTGCTCACCACCGAGGATGCGGGCGAGGCCGCCGCCATTGCCGCCCAACTCTCGCGCCTGAACGAGGAACGCCGCGCGATCGAGGCGGCGGTGCAGGAAGCGGCGGAAGAGCAACTTGCCGCCCAGCGGGATCGGGCGGTGAAGGTGGTGGCCGGGCATGGCTGGCACCCCGGCGTGATCGGGATTGTCGCGGGGCGCATCAAGGAAAAGACCGGCAAGCCGGCCATCGTCATTGCCCTCGATTCGGAAACGGGACAGGGCAAGGGCTCGGGCCGTTCGATTTCCGGGGTCGATCTGGGCGCTGCCATAATCGCCGCGCGCGAAGGCGGCCTGCTGGTGGCTGGCGGCGGGCACGCAATGGCGGCGGGATTGACGGTGGAGGAATCGCGCCTGTCCGATCTGGCCGGCTGGCTGGAGGATCGCCTGGCGGCGCCGGTTGTCCGCGCCAGTGCGGAGGCGGTGCTGCGGCTTGACCTTGCCACTGCGCCGCGCGGCCTCAATCCTGATCTGGTGCAGGTGATGGAACAGGCCGGCCCGTTCGGCGTTGGCTGGCCCGGCCCGCGAATCGCTGTGGGGCCGGTGCGGCTGGTGAAGGCCGACATTGTGGGCGAGAACCATCTGCGCCTCATCGCGGCGGGGGATGATGGCGCCTCGTTCAAGGCGATGGCGTTCCGCGCGGCAGACAGCACACTTGGCCAGACATTGCTCCACGGCGCGCATGGGCGCAAATTGTGGCTGGCCGGCCGGGCAAAGATCGACGATTGGGGCGCGCGTCCTGCGGCGGAACTGCATCTGGAGGATGCTGCCTGGGCAGATTGATGCCCGATTCCCGGCGAAAGTGGTCATGGGCACCCTCCCCCTTCCGGAAAAGGCGATTGCCGCCATCAGCAGGGCTTGACCGCGTGGCCGCGCGCCCGTAAGTGCGCCGCTCGCACCGCAGTGGCCCCTTCGTCTAGCGGTCAGGACGCGGCCCTTTCACGGCTGAAACACGGGTTCGATTCCCGTAGGGGTCACCACGGGTGCGAATCTGCCGGCAAGGGCCCCGCAACGGGCCTGTTCACCACGGTGACGGCCCCTTCGTCTAGCGGTCAGGACGCGGCCCTTTCACGGCTGAAACACGGGTTCGATTCCCGTAGGGGTCACCATCCGGTCACATCCCGGACAACAGCTCAAAATTGGCGCACAGCCCCGGCTTTTCGCGGTTTCCTGCCGCCGAACTTGCGTCTATGTCCGCTTGCCATGGAGGGGCGTCTCATTCCCATCGGCGGCTTCCTTGTTGCTCTGGCAACGGGGGTAGTGCTTGCCGTCTCGGGCATCGATCCGGCCATTGTGGCGGGCGTGGTGCTGGTCTGGTGCGCGTCGTTCTGGCTTGCCATGCCGCCGCCTGCCCCGCCCGCCCCGCCCGCGTTGGAAGGCGTGCAATTGACCCGTTCGGGGATGCGCGACCTGATCGAACATTCAGGCCTGCCCATGCTGATGCTCGATGGCAGCCGCATCATTGTGGCAAACAAGGCCGCGCGCGAGGCAATCGGCGCGCATATCGTGGGGCAGGATGCGCGCGTGGCGCTGCGCCATCCGCTGGCGGTTGACCTGCTCGACAGGCAGGAAGGCGGCAGCGTAACCGTGCAGGGCCTCACCGGCCCGCGCAGCAACTGGCAGATGTCGTATCAGCGCATTGACGAACGCTATAGCCTGATCGAACTGATCAATCGCACGTCAGAGGCCGACGTCAGCCGCGCGCATACCGATTTCGTCGCCAATGCCAGCCACGAACTGCGCACGCCGCTTGCTTCCATTATCGGCTATATGGAAACGCTGGCGGAACCGGGTGCCGATATCGCGCCAAAACAGGCCGAGCGCTTCTATGCCACGGTGCTGCGCGAAGCGCGCCGGCTTCAGGCGCTGGTTGACGATCTGATGAGCCTGAGCCGAGTGGAGGCGGAAAAGCACGATCAACCGCGCGAACGGCTCGATCTGGCGGCTGTCGTGCGGCAGGCGGCGCGCGACGGCGCCGGAGCGGAACGCGTCGACCGCATCCGGTTCGAATTGCCACCCGAACCCGTAACCGTGCGCGGCGATCGCAACCAGCTGGAACAATTGGTGCGCAACCTGGTCGATAATGCGCTGAAATACGGTGCCGAGGACAAGCCGGTGGTTATCAGCCTTTCGCTGGCGGAACGGGACATGGCGCTGCTGCGTGTGGAAGACCGCGGCGAAGGGATCGCCGCCGAACATATCCCCCACCTCACACGGCGCTTTTACCGCACCGATCCCTCGCGCAGCCGCGCGGGTGGCGGCACGGGCCTTGGCCTGGCGATTGTGAAGCACATCGTAGAACGCCACCGCGGAAGGCTCGACATCACCAGCAAGGTGGGGTTCGGCACCAGTGTCAGCGTCTGGTTGCCACTGGCTGCGCAAGAGACGCCTTAACGAAACTGTCATCAAACGCCAAATTCTGTCATAAAAGTGCAATGTAGCGGACATAGGGGCGCCCGAATTCTGTCACATATTGGACAGAAAAAGGGAATGACACATGGCACTTTCGCGAATGGCAGGCGCTCTGGCGCATGGTCTCATAGCATCCTCGGTGCTTGTCCCCGCTTCCGCGACCGCGCAGGAAGCCGGAAGCACCGTGACCAGCGCCTCACCGGACAACGAAATCGCGGCCTTGCGCGCGCAGGTCGCCGCTCTGGAAGCGCAGCTTGCCAACCTTTCCGCACGCCTCGATGGTTTGCAGGCAAGTCAGGCGGAAGGCGCGGCGTCCCCCGCTCCCGCTGCGGCACCGGCGGCGCCTTCTTCAGCGGCCGCTACGCCGCAAACCAGCTTTGCCGGCGCCCCGCAGGTGCGGCAGGCCGGTGGATGGTCGTTCAAGCCGTTTGGCCGCTTAAACATCGATGCCGGCCTGACCGATCTTCCCGATGCGCTGGGCCGCGGCGATGGCTTTTCGAGCGAGATGCGCCGTATGCGCCTAGGGGTTGAAGGCGATATTCCCGGCGGTTTCGGATACAAGGCCGAAGTGGATTTCACCGGCGGCGCGGCAGAATTGACCGATGCCTATGTCACCTACCGCAATGGGGGGCTGACGCTGACGGCCGGCCAGCACAACAATTTCCAGGGCATGGAAGAACTCACCAGCAGCCGCTGGTCCACCTTCATCGAACGCGCCGCCTTTACCGATGCCTTCGGCTTCGAGCGCCGGCTGGGTCTTTCGGCCCAGTATTCGGATGGGCCGGTGATGCTTCAGGGCGGGGTTTTTACCGACAATGTCGATGATTTGCCGGCCAAGAACTGGAGCGTGGATGCCCGTGCTGTCTATGCACCGAAACGGGGTGAGACGCAGCTGCATTTCGGCGCATCACTGCACATGGCCGATCTGGAGCCGGGAAGCACCGTGCGCTACCGTCAGCGCCCGCTTGTGCATTTTACGTCCGAACGCCCGCTTGCCACTCCCACCATTGCTGCGGGCAGGGAATTCGGCGCCGGGGTGGAAGCCGCCATGCTCTCGGGCCGCTGGCACGCCAATGCCGAGGCATTCTGGCAGAATGTCACTGTGCCCGGCCTCGCGCCCGATCCCACCTTTTTCGGCGGCTTCGTCGAAGTCGGCTATTACCTGACCAACGGCGATTCCCGTGGCTACCGCTCCGGCAAGTGGGAACGCACGCGCCCGGCCCGCGGCGTGGATGCAGGCGGCCCCGGCGCGTGGCAGATCAATCTGCGTTACGATTATCTCGATCTTGTCGATGCCGGAATCGCCGGGGGCCAGCAGGACGGCTATTTCGCCTCGCTGATCTGGGTTCCCACCACCTACACCCGCCTGACCGTGAATTACGGGCATCTCGAATATGCGGCTGCCGCCTTTGCCTTGCCGGGAGGCAGCCGAAAGTGGAATGCCGATGTATTGGGCGTCCGCGGCCAGGTCGATTTCTGATCCGAATTGCCCAGGCACGCAGGCTGACGGGACTTGCCACACGGCACTTGACCCATGCATGACATGGATGTGCCAGCAGCTTGTCACCAATCTGTCGCCTTTGCGCAATAGTGGGCCTCTAACGCTAGCTCTCAAGTGAAGTGGAAAACCCCTGATGACCAATGCTTTCAAGTTTGCTGCAGCCGCCCTCGGCGCGATCGCCCTTGCCGCCTGTGGCAGCGGCGGAGGATCGACTTCCAACCTTGCCGTGCGTGCGGTTGGTTCCTCCACCGTCTATCCCTTTGCCACCGTGGTGTCCGAGCTGTTCAGCCGCAATCACCCTGACCTGCCGGCTCCGCTGATCGAATCGACCGGCACCGGCGGCGGCATCGCACTGTTCTGCGCGGGCGACGGTGCGCAGACGCCCAGCATCGCCAACGCCTCGCGCAGGATGAAGGTGAGCGAGTTCGAGACCTGTCAGGCCAATGGCGTGACCGATATCATTGAGGTCCAGATCGGGATGGATGGCGTGGTGATGGCCGCCGCCAAGAACGGCATCACGTTGAACCTGACGCCGGAAATGGTGTATCGGGCGCTCGCCGCCAACCCCTACGGACAGCCGCAGACCGCGCGCAACTGGAATGATGTCGATCCTTCGCTGCCTGCCCTGCCCATCCTCGTGTATGGCCCGCCGACGACCTCGGGCACGCGCGACAGCTTCAACGAACTGATCCTGATGGCCGGCTGCGACACCAATGCGGACATGAAAGCTCTGAAGGATAGTGACGAAGACCGCCACAAGCAGGTCTGCACCGAAGTGCGTTCGGATGGTGCCTATGTCGATCAGGGTGAGCAGGACAATCTGATCGTCCAGAAGATCGAGAGCAATCCGAACGCGGTGGGCGTGTTCGGCTATTCCTACATGGAAGAAAACCTTGACCGGGTGCGCGGCGTGCCGATGGGCGGCGTGGAGCCGACCTATGACAACATCGCCAGCTTCGCCTATCCCGGCGCACGGGCCATGTTTATTTACGTCAAGAAGAGCCATATCGACGCGATCCCCGGCCTGCGCGAATTCCTGGCGACCTGGGCGGAAAGCTGGGGACGAGGCGGCCCGCTGGCGCAGATCGGTCTTGTCGTGAATCCGGATGACGTTATGGCGCGCAGCAATTCCGCCATTACCGAGCTGCGGACCTTGACTGCCGCCGATTTCCAGTAAAGGCCGGCAGCCTCCCGAAGGGAGCTGCTTGCAAGTAAAGGGTAGAGCACCGCGCGATGTCATCAGTCATACCGCTTCTCCTCGCCATCGGGCTGGGTCTGGCCGGATGGCTGGTGGCACGCGGGCGGGCATGGCGATTCCGCAGGGAAGCGCCTGGGGGCAAGATCCCGTCTCTGCCAATTTATCACGCGTGGTATGCGGGCCTGTGGATCGGCCTGCCGATGCTCGCCTTTGCGGCGTTATGGCGTGGCATTTCGGGCAATCTCGTGCTCCAGCACGTGCTCTCAAGTCCGGATGCAGGCGCCCTCCCCGCCTTTGGCCTGCGCCGCGATGCCATTCTGGATGAAGCGCGCGCCGTGGCTATGGGCCTTGCCGATCGGGCATTGATCCCCGAAGCGCAGCCGCTGGTTGAACCCTTCCGTGAAGCGATGGCGCTTTACAACTGGATCGGCGTGGTGGTGGCGCTGCTGCTGGGCCTTGTGGGCGCGGCCTGGGCCTTTACCCGACTCAAGCCCAATTTCGGCGCCCGATCGCGCATTGAAAACGGCGTGCTGGTGGTGCTGTTCGTCGCCTCTACCGTGGCGATCCTGACGACTTTGGGCATTTTCGGCACGCTGGTGTTCGAGACAGTGCGCTTCTTCGGCATGGTTTCGCCGGTCGATTTCCTGCTGGGCACGCATTGGGGCCCGGACCCGATGTCGATGACACCCGACCCGGCGCGCTATGGCTCCATTCCGTTGTTCTGGGGCACAATCTTCATCGGCGCGATCATCGCAATGATCGTTGCCATTCCGCTGGGCCTGATGTCGGCGATCTACCTCACGCAATATGCCAGCCCCCAAGCGCGCAAATGGATCAAGCCCGCGCTGGAAATTCTGGCCGGCGTGCCCACCGTGGTTTACGGCTATTTCGCCGCGCTGACGGTGGCGCCTGCCGTGCGCGATTTCGGCATTGCCATCGGCATTTCCAACGCGTCGAGCGAAAGTGCGCTGGCCGCCGGCATGGTGATGGGCATCATGATCATTCCGCTTGTCTCCTCGCTTGCCGACGATTCAATCAGCGCTGTCCCACAAGCGATGCGCGACGGTTCGCTTGCCATGGGGGCGACCACCAACGAAACGATCCGCCGCGTGCTGATCCCTGCCGCCCTGCCCGGCATCGTGGCAGGCGTCATGCTGGCCATCAGCCGCGCGATTGGCGAGACGATGATCGTGGTGATGGCAGCGGGCGCAGCGGCGAACCTTACGGCCAATCCGTTTGAGGCAATGACGACAGTGACCTTCCAGATCGTCGCCATGCTGACCGGCGAAGCCAGCCTGGAAAGCCCCGCGACACTCAGCGCCTTTGCCCTGGGCCTGGTGCTTTTCATGATTACGCTGGCGCTGAACGTGATCGCGCTGCGCGTGGTAAAGAGGTTCCGGGAAGCATATGAGTGAGGCTGCGACCATGACGGGCAATCCGATTGTCACGCCCACGCGCTCGCCCGCCTTCGAGGCACGGCTGAAGAAGCGTTACGCCGCGGAACGCCGCTTCAAGGCATTGGGCCTTGGCGCGGTGGGCTTCTCCCTGCTGGTGCTCGTCTTTCTGCTCGGCACCATGATCTGGAACGGCCTCGGCGGGTTCCAGCGCACCGTGTTTGACGTGCCGGTCAGTTTTGAAGGCATGGGCCTCACCGTCATGCAGACTGACAATGAAGGCGCGGCCATCCGTGCCCTGCAAAGCCAGGGCCTGCCCGAAATCGTCAGCTTCGCCGCGGAAAAGACGCTGGGTGAGGCTGGCGCGGCGCAGATCAATTCCGAAGCCTGGCGCGAAGTGGCCTCTGCCATCATCGCTGACCCTTCTGTCGTGCAGCGCGGCGGCACCTTTGCCCTGCCCACGACCGACCGGTTCTCCACCGCCTATCTTGGCGAAGGTCAGGCTGCCTTGCAGCCCCTGGCGCGCGAACTGGAGGCACAAGGCCATGTGCGCCGCGCCTTCGATTTCGGCTTCCTCAGCCGCGCGGACGCCACCGATGCCCAACTGGTGGGCATCTGGGGGGCGCTGGTCGGCTCGTTTTACACGATGATCGTAACCCTGCTGCTGGCTTTCCCAATTGGCGTGCTGGCTGCGCTCTATCTTGAGGAATACGCGCCGCGTAACCGCTGGACCGACATTATCGAGGTGTCGATCAACAATCTCGCTGCGGTGCCTTCAATCATCTTTGGTCTGTTGGGGCTGGCGGTTTTCCTCACCCTGTTTCCCACACTGCGATCCGCGCCGGTGATCGGGGGCATGACACTGGCGCTGATGACCATGCCGGTGATCGTGATTTCCGGGCGCAACGCGATCAAGGCGGTGCCGCCCTCAATCCGCGATGGCGCATTGGCAGTGGGTGCTTCGCCCGTGCAGGTGGTGTTCCATCATGTGCTGCCGCTGGCCCTGCCCGGCATCCTGACCGGCACCATCATCGGCATGGCGCGTGCGCTGGGCGAAACCGCGCCGCTGCTGCTGATCGGGATGCGCGCTTTCGTATCCACCCCGCCAACGGGCTTTACCGACAACGCGACTGTGCTGCCGATGCAGATCTATCTGTGGTCTGACCAGGTGACGCGCGGCTTCGTGGAACGCACAAGTGCGGCTATCATCGTGCTGCTGGTTTTCCTTCTGCTGATGAATGGCCTTGCCATCTATCTGCGCAACAGGTTCGAAAAGAAATGGTGACCACCGAAACGCTTTCCGCCGACACGCCCCATGCGCAGGAACTGGGCGAGCCGAAGATGCGCGCCACCGATGTCTCGGTCTTCTATGGCGACAAGAAGGCGATCGACAATGTCTCGATCGATATCCGCACCGAGCACGTGACCGCCTTTATCGGCCCGTCGGGCTGCGGCAAGTCCACCTTCCTGCGCACGCTCAACCGCATGAACGACACGATCGGTTCAGCCCGCGTGGAAGGCGTGATCGAGCTGGATGGCGAAGATATCTACCATTCCGGCATGGATGTGGTGCAGCTGCGCGCGCGCGTGGGCATGGTTTTCCAAAAGCCCAATCCCTTCCCCAAATCCATCTATGAAAACATCGCCTATGGCCCGCGCATCCACGGCCTGGCCGAGGGCAAGACCGAGATGGACGCGATTGTGGAGCGCAGCCTGCGTCGCGCCGGCCTGTGGGAAGAGGTGAAAGACCGGCTGGAAGATTCAGGCACCGCGCTTTCCGGCGGCCAGCAGCAGCGCCTGTGCATTGCCCGCGCCATCGCGGTCGATCCCGAAGTCATCCTGATGGACGAGCCGTGCTCCGCGCTCGACCCGATTGCCACCGCCAAGATCGAGGAGCTGATCGACGAACTGCGCGGCCGCTATGCCATCGTGATCGTCACGCATTCGATGCAGCAGGCCGCGCGTGTTTCGCAGCGCACCGCGTTTTTTCATCTCGGCAATCTGGTGGAATACGGTCATACCTCGGACATATTCACCAATCCGCGCGAAAAGCGCACGCAGGATTACATCACAGGCAGGTACGGTTGATGGCAGAGCATACGGTCAAGGCGTTCGACGAAGACATAACCCGCCTGCGCGGCCTGATCGCGGAATTGGGCGGTCTGGCGGAACTTGCCATCCAGCAGGCGATGGAAGCCATCGTCACAGGGGACGAGGAACTGGCCCGCCAGGTGGTGGAACGCGATGCCAAGCTGGATGCTCTCGAAGCCGAGGTCGACGCGATGGCCATCCGTGTTCTCGCCCTGCGCGCGCCCATGGCGGATGACCTGCGCGAAATCATCGCCGCGCTGAAAATTGCCGGGGTGATCGAGCGGATTGGCGATTATGCCAAGAACATCGCCAAGCGCACCGGCCGCATTGAAGGACGCAGCCGGTTTGAACCGCTGACCTTGCTGCCTGCCATGGCCGAAGTGGCGGCGGAAATGGTGCACGATGTGCTCACCGCCTATGCCGCGCGCGATCCCATCGTGGCGCGCGAGGTGATTGCGCGCGACAACAAGGTGGACGCCTTCTACGACAGCGTGTTCCGCAACCTTGTCAGCTACATGGTCGAAAACCCGGCCACGATCAGCAGCGCGGCGCAATTGCTGTTCGTTGCCCGCAATATCGAGCGGATTGGCGACCATGCGACCAATATCGCGGAGATGGTTCACTTCGTCGCGCTGGGTTCCTATCCCACCGAAATCGAACGCTGAAACATTTCTGACACAGAAATGTAATATGGCGGCGGCGAAGGAACGGGCGGGGATAAGCTCTGCCCATTGGAAAGCGCAAAATGTCCGCACCCAAACTGCTGCTTGTTGAAGACGATACGGCACTGGCCGAACTGCTCGAATACCGTTTCGAGAACGAAGGTTATGACGTGCGCGTCACCGCCGATGGCGAAGAAGCCATGGTCATGGCATCGGAAGAAGCGCCCGATCTGGTGATCCTCGACTGGATGATCGAAGGCATCAGCGGAATCGAAGTGTGCCGCCGCCTGCGCCGCAACAAGGAAACCGCGCACGTCCCCATCATCATGCTCACTGCGCGTGAGGGCGAGGATGACCGGGTGCGCGGGCTGGAAACCGGCGCGGATGATTACGTGACCAAGCCCTTCTCCCCGCGTGAATTGCTCGCCCGCGTTTCGGCCGTCCTGCGCCGCGTGCGCCCGGCGCTTGCCGGTGAAGCGATCGAGGCGGGCGATCTGCGGCTCGATCCTGTGGCGCACCGGGTGGAACGGCGGGGCCGGCAATTGCAGATCGGCCCCACCGAATACCGCCTGATCAAGTTCTTCATGGAACATCCGCGCCGCGTGTTCAGCCGCAACCAGTTGCTCGACGCGGTGTGGGGCACTGGCAGCGAAATCGAGGAGCGCACGGTGGATGTGCATATCCGCCGGCTGCGCAAAGCCATCGCGGTGGAAAACGCGCGCGACCCGATCCGCACGGTGCGCTCCGCCGGTTACGCGCTGGAACCGGTATAGAGGATCAACGGCACACACCGCCGATCATGCGCGGGGCCTGGTCGAAATGGAAATGATCGGCATGGGCGGCGTTATACGCAGGCGATAGCACGGTGGAAAAGCTGGCGCAGGCGCCATCGCGCACCGTGCGCAGGAAGACCTGCTCCTCCTCCGGCCCGTCCCATCCGCGTGTCAGGCTGATACGCCGGCCGTCCTCCAACACGAAAGCGGCGATGTCGATGGCGTTACCGCTGGCGTGCTCGCTCCAATTGCCGCTCTCACCCCCGCCGATCCGGCGGCAGTTGAAGGTGCCCATATGCTCGATCCGGACAAGCGGAGAGCCGAGTATGTCTTCGGCGGCGGGCCGCGCCGAATGGGTCAGCCACACGTGCAGCGCCGCGGCCACTGGACAGGTCATTTGCGGGCTGGCGGGCGCGATAGTGTTGCCGCGCAAGACGGTGCGATCCGTCCGCGCACACTGCCCATCCCCCGCAGATGGCAGCACGTCAAAGGCGATGCCGCCGCGTTCCAGCACAGCGCGGCATTCCTCCACATCCTCGCGCAGGGCCGCCAGCTTGATGCCTGTCGCCCAGCCCGGCGGATGGGCGATGTCCAGCGGGGCAAAGGGGTTGTGCTGCGGATGATCCTCCACCCATCCGCGCGCGGCCAGACCCAGCGCCAGCAGCGCGAGCAGCATCAGAACCGCCCTGTCGAGGGCAAATCGGCCAATCTTGCGGCTGATCCTCATCCTCAATGAAAATCACGAGACGGCGGAATGATCCGCACATTGCGCGGATGGCTGCGGCTGGGCGGTGCAGAAAGCGGGTTTTGGGGCAACTCCCCTGGCAAGGAACCAGCCAGATCGGCGCGCGCCAGCGGGGCCTGCAACAGATCGTCCGACAGGCGGTGCAGGCTGTGCGTGGCGTCGGTCATATGGTGGGCGATGACGTGGATCACCTCGTCATCATATTCCACCCGGCCGCGCACTTCCATCAGCCGCGATCCCATCACCACCTTGCGTTGCCGGTCCTTCAGATCGGGCCAGATAACAAGGTTGATGACGCCCGTCTCGTCCTCCAGCGTGATGAAGCACACGCCCTTGGCGCTGCCGGGGCGCTGGCGGATCAGCACCACGCCGGCCACCTGCACCATGCTGCGGTATGTCCGGTCACGCAGATCGCAGGCGCGCACAAAGCCGCGCTCTGCCAAATCGGCGCGCAGGAAGGCCAGCGGATGCGCTTTCAAGGACAGGCGCGTGGTCTGGTAATCGGCCACTACTTCCTCGCTCAAAGGCATGGCGGGCAGGACGGCGCGGCCCTTCTCCACCCCATCACCGCGCGCCTGCGCATGGGCGAACAGCGGCAGATCGGGCGCGCCGATCAGGCTGCGCGCATCCCACAAGGCCTGCCGGCGCGACAGGCCCAGCGAGCCAAAGGCATCGGCGCTGGCAAGCTGCTCCACAAAAGCAGGGCCAATGCGGGCGCGGCTGCGCAGATCCTCCACATCGGCAAACGCCCCGCCCTCCGCGCGCGCGGCCACGATGCGGGCGGCGATATGTTCGGGCAGTCCGTCCACCTGACGCAGGCCCAGGCGCAGCGCTCTTGCCGCGTCGGGTTCACGCGGAGACGCGGAGGCGCGGAAGGATTTTGGGCGCTCACCGAGGCACAAAGGCACAGTGGAAGATTGCGCCGCAGGCCTTGGTTCAGCACGGTTGCCGGCAACTTGTCCGGCATTTGAAAGCGGCTGTGCCGCAGTTTCCCCTTCTCTGTGCCTCTGTGCCTCTGTGAGCGAACCTCCGTTTCTCTGTGCCTCTGCGCCTCCGCGTGAACCCATAACCTCCAAAGTGCAGTCCCAGTCCGAACAGTTCACATCCACCGGCAGCACGGCCACCCCATGCTCGCGCGCGTCGCGCACAATCTGCGCAGGCGCGTAAAAGCCCATCGGCTGCGAATTGAGCAGGCCGCAGGCAAAGGCGGCGGGGAAATGGCATTTGAGCCAACTCGACACATAGACCAGATGCGCAAAGCTGGCCGCATGGCTTTCCGGAAAACCGTATTCGCCAAAGCCGCGGATCTGGTTGAAGCAGCGCTGGGCAAAGTCGCGGTCGTATCCGCGCGCCACCATCCGTTCCACCATCATGTCCTGCAACTCGTCTACCATGCCCCGGCTGCGGAAGGTTGCCATTGCCTTGCGCAACCGGTTCGCCTCTGCCCCTGAAAACTTCGCCGCATCCAGCGCGATCTTCATCGCCTGTTCCTGAAAAATCGGCACACCCAAGGTGCGGCCCAGAATGCTGGTGAGTTCATCGGGCGGGCCATGCGCGGCGCCCGGCGCGGGGATCACCACCGCCTCCTCCCCCCGGCGGCGCTTCAGATAGGGATGCACCATATCGCCCTGAATCGGGCCGGGCCGCACGATCGCCACCTGAATGACCAGGTCATAGAATTCGCGCGGGCGCAGGCGGGGCAGCATATTCATCTGCGCGCGGCTTTCCACCTGAAACACGCCGAGCGAATCCCCCCGCCGCAGCATGGCATAGGTTTCGGGATCCTCGCGCGGGACGCTGGCCAGCGTCAGTGCGCGTCCGTGATGCGCCTCCAGCAGATCGAGGCATTTGCGGATGCAGGTGAGCATCCCCAGCGCCAGCACATCCACCTTGAGGATGCCCAGCGCCTCGATATCGTCCTTGTCCCATTCGATGAAACTGCGATCCGGCATCGCGCCGTTGCCGATGGGCACCGTCTCGATCAGCGGGCTCTGCGTCAGGATGAACCCGCCCACGTGCTGGCCCAGATGGCGGGGCATTCCAATCATCTGCTCCGTGAGCTTGAGCACGCGCCTGAGATGCGGGTCGGTGATGTCCACCCCCGCCTCGGTCGCGTGGCGCTCGCCAATCTCGTGCCCGTGCCCGCCCCACACGGTGCGCGCCAGCGCGGCGGTGACATCTTCGCTCAGCCCCATCGCCTTGCCCACCTGCCGGATCGCCATGCGCGGGCGGTAATGGATCACCGTGGCGCACAGCCCTGCGCGGTGGCGGCCATATTTGGCATAGATATGCTGGATCACCTCCTCGCGCCGCTCATGCTCGAAATCGACATCGATGTCGGGCGGCTCCTTGCGGTCTTCGGAAATGAACCGGTCGAACAGCAATTGGTGCTTGGCCGGGTCAACCGCGGTAATGCCCAGCACATAACACACCGCCGAATTGGCCGCAGAGCCGCGCCCCTGGCACAATATCGGCGGATCCTGCGCGCGGGCGAAATCGACAATATCCTTGATGGTGAGGAAATAGCGCGCCAGTTCCATCTTGCCGATCAGCGCCAGCTCGCGTTCCAGCGCTTCCTTAACAGATTCGGGCAAACCATTGGGATAACGCCACTTTGTTCCCTCCCATGTCTGCTGCACGAGGTAATCCTGCGGGCTCATGCCATCGGGATAAATCTCCTCCGGATATTCATACCGCAACTCCTCCAGGCTGAAGGTGCAGGCATCCGCCACATCGCGCCCGGCGGCGATGGCGTGCGGCCAGCGGGCGAACAGCGCCTCCATCTCCTCCGGCCCTTTCAGGTGCCGTTCGGCATTGGCGTGGAGCAGATGCCCGGCGGCGGCCACCGTGGTCTTGTGGCGGATCGCGGTCATCACATCCTGCAAGGGGCGGCGGTCAGCTGCGTGGTAATGCACATCATTGGTCGCCAGAATAGTGCAGCCATTGGCGCGCGCCAGCGCATCGAGCCGCTCGATCCGCGCCACATCATCGCCCCGATAGAGGTAGCTGGCGGCGATATGGCGCATGGCGGGAAGCCCGGCGGCAAGATGCGGCAGGATATCGGCAAAGCCACCCGTCACCTGTTCCTGATACAGGCTGCCATCCATGCCCACGACATTGCTGCCCCAGGCGGGCACGGTGACAGGGGCGGAAAGATCATCGGGCGGCAGCAGGATCAGCTGCACATCCTCGCTGTGCTCCGCCAACATCGACAGGCTGATGTCGCAGGCGCCCTTGTCCTGCCATTCACCGTCCAGCTTGGCCATGCGCCCGGCCGAAATCAGCCGGCACAGGCGGCCATAGGCGGCGCGGTTGGTGGGATAGGCGAGGAAAGCCAGCCCCTCCACCACCTCGATCCGGCATCCGATCACCGGGCGGATACCCAGCGCGCGCGCTTCGGTATGCAGGCGCACCACCCCGGCAAAGGAATTGGCATCGGCAAGGCCCAGCGCATCATAACCCAGCGCACGGGCGCGCAGCACCAGATCGACCGCATCGGACGCGCCGCGCAGGAAGGAGAAGCAGCTCACCACGCCCAGCTCGACAAAGGGCGCGCGCGGCGGCGGGGATGCCTCGACAGCTTCATGCGCAAGCGTCCGGCGGGGCACCTGAAGGTCGTTTTCGGGCATTGTAGCCTAGACCTTCCCCAGCTGCGCCAACCGCGCGGCCACGGCGGCGAGATCGGCGGCGAACAGGCGTTCCTGCTCATCGCGCGCGCCCCCTTCCAGACGCAACAAATAGGACGGGTGCGCAGTGATCCACAGCTCGCTGCCATCCTCCAGCGGCAGCGGCCGCCCGCGCTCGCGCGTGATGCTAGCGGTGCGGCCCAGCAGGCCGCGCGCCGCACTCGCCCCCAGCGCCAGCACGATACGGGGTTTGACCAGCGCCCGCTCTGCTTCCAGCCACCAGCGGCAGATATCGATTTCGCGCGCGGTGGGCGATTGGTGAAGCCGCCTCTTGCCCCTCTGCACAAACTTGAAATGCCGCACCGCATTGGTGACGCGCGCCGCGCCGCGATCAATCCCGGCCTGCGCCAGATGCCGGTCGAGCACTTGCCCTGCCGGGCCGATAAAGGGGCGGCCGGCCCTGTCCTCCTCATCCCCCGGCTGTTCGCCTACGATCATCAGGCCCGAAAAGCCTTGCGGATCGAGCGGCCCCTCGCCCGCAACGCCTTGCGTGGCGCATTCCCCGATGGGGCAACGGCGGCAGGTGGTAATCGCATCGGCCAAGGCGGCAAGGCTGGCGGGACGATCCGCCGCATCGGGCGCGGCGCCAGTGGAAATCATCCGCGCCTCGCGTCCCTGCGCGCCCGCGATCAGATCGCCAATCAGCTCGGCCTCAGGCAGATTGCGCCAATAGCGGCGCGGCATTTCCTTCAGCATCGCGCCGATCTTCAGCCGGGCGGGATTGAAGATGGAGGCGTAATAGCGCCGCCACAGATCCTCCATTATATCGCCCGAAGGCGCATCGGATTTCACCGCCGCCGGCCCTTCGCACAGCGCCTCCCCATCCCAATGCAGCGACCCGCGCGGGGTGAGGATCGACCAGCGCATAGTGGCAAAGCGGCGCACGAAAAACCCCGCATTGGCGCGCAGGATATGGTGCTCCGGCTCGAACCAGGCGGCGTAATGTTCCTGCGCCTCCGGCCCGGCCAGCCCATCGATCAGCGCATCGGGATCGGTCGGCACCAGGCGAAAGCGGACAAAGGCACGCATCTTGTGCATATCGCGCCGCACCTGCCGGGTGAGATCATCAAGACAGCGCACATCGGGATCGGCGCGGTCTTCCAGCAGGCGCGGATGGGCCTGCAAACGCCACAGCAGGCGGTAGAGCAGACCGAACCGCTCGCTGTCCGAATGGCAGATGGCCAACTGCGCTGCCTGCACGAAAGCCTTGCTGGCGCGCACCGGGGTTGCGTCGGGCGGGGCTGCGGGCAGGCGCGTTTCTCCTGATCCAAACAGGCTGCCCATTGCCCCCGGCTCCACCCAGGCCACACGATCGGGCGGCACATCGCATTGCACCAGCGCACGCGCGCGTTCGCGCCAGAAGGCGAAATCGTCAGCTTCGGGCAGGTGCACGGCGTAAAATGCGCCCAGCCGCACCGTGCGCCGCTGGCGGGGCGCGGTCATCACCCGAACAGCTCCAATTGCTCCTGCCGGGGCGCGACCAGCGCTTTCAGATCAGCCCGGTCGGTCAGCAGCGTGGGCCGCCAGTCTGCGGCAACGATGAAGGGGCGGATTTTTGCCAGCGAGGTGGTCAGCCGCGCCACATCCTCCAGCCTCAGCGTGCGGTGGCGGCGGCTGGCAAGGATCTGCCCCACTGCGCGCGTGCCCAGCCCCGGCACCCGCAGCAACATTTCGCGGGAGGAACGGTTTACATCCACGGGAAATTGCGCGCGAAACTTCAGCGCCCAGGCGAGCTTTGGATCGATATCCAACGGCAGATTGCCATCCGGCCCGGCGACGGCCACCACTTCATCGGCGGCAAAGCCGTAAAAGCGCATCAGCCAGTCCGACTGGTAAAGGCGATGTTCGCGCACCAGCGGCGGACGCTTCAGCGGCAGCACGGCGCTGGCATCGGGAATGGGGCTGAAGGCCGAGTAATAGACGCGGCGCAAACGGAAATCGCCATAGAGGCGGCTGGCCTTGCCCACGATATCGGCGTCACTCGCCCCGTCTGCCCCCACGATCATCTGCGTCGATTGCCCGCCGGGGGCAAAGCGCGGGGCGTGGCGAAAGCGCTTTTTCGCATCCTTTGCCTCCTCGATCGCCTGCGTCATGCCGCCCATCGCGCCCTCGATCGTGCCCTCATTCTTGTCCGGCGCCAGACGGGTCAGGCCCGCCACCGTGGGCAGTTCGACATTGATCGACACGCGGTCGGCCAGCAGGCCCGCCCGGTGGATCAGTTCGGGCGAGGCTTCGGGAATGGTCTTGAGGTGGATATAGCCCCTGAAATCGTTATCCTCCCGCAGGATACGGGCGACTTCTACCATCTGTTCCATCGTATGATCGCCGCTTTTGACAATGCCGGAGGAGAGGAACAGCCCTTCGATATAATTGCGGCGGTAGAAGCTGAGCGTCAGGTCCGCCACTTCCTGCGGCGTGAAGCGCGCGCGGGGCACATTGCTGCTTTTGCGGTTCACGCAGTAATGGCAATCGAAGATGCAGTGATTGGTCAGCAGGATCTTGAGCAGCGAGATACAGCGGCCATCGGGGGCATAGGAATGGCAGATACCCATCCCCTCGGTCGAACCGATGCCCTTGCCGCCTTTCGAATTGCGCTTTGCCGTGCCGGAAGAGGCGCAGGAGGCATCGTATTTGGCCGCATCGGCCAGGATGCCGAGCTTTTCGAGAGTGCTGAGCTGGCGCATTTGTTCTGTATATGTTCTTATAGTGCGCCTGCCTAGCCCCTGCTTTTGGCCACATCAGGCGAACAGGCCGTGCAGGAACCAGTCGGGCATTGCGCCGTGCCGGTCGGCCCCGCGCCCATCGCCCGCAAGGCCAGCGCGAAATATCCAGTAGCGGCGCCCCTCCCCGTCCTCGACCCGGTAGTAATCGCGCAGGCGTGCGCTGCCTTTCTCGCGCCACCATTCGGGCGCGATGCGTTCGGGCCCCTCCGCCCGCGCCACTTCACGCAAACAGCCGCGCCAGGTGAATTGCCGGGGCTGCCCATCGGGCGCGGCATAGGTGACAAGGATACGCTCTGGCGTATCGAGCAATTTCAAGGGTCTGGTATGGAAAGCGAGCAGATGTTGCGAAGGCGGTTCGGGGGCCAACGGCTCCGCCCAGCCTTGCGCGCGTTCGGGCAGATGGCTGCCGCGCGGCACCGGGCGGCGCACCGCGTGCGGGCCAAGCCGCACGGTCAGCCGGTCTATACAGGCCGCCAGCGAGGTGCCATGCACCTCTGCCGCCGCATCCAGATCGGCCTGCGCCAGCGCCAGCGGCTCGGCCCATGTCGCCATCAGGCGCGCCATTTCGATGCCAAAGCCCGCCTCCACATCGTCCAGCCGCGCGGCGAACAGGCGGCAGATATGCGCCCCGTCACGCGTGGACGCCGCCAGTTCCAGCCGCCGCACCGCCACATCGCCATCCACCCGCCACAGCGCCAGTTCCAGCCGCCGCACGCCTTCTCCCCGCGCCTCCAGCACGCGCACCAGATCGGCGGCAAGGTCAGCCAGCACCTGATCCAGCAGCGGGCGGTGGCGGATGGGGTCAAGCAGGCGGCGCTGCACCAGCGCGGGTTCTGCCGCCACCACCGGCAGCAGCGGTTCGGGCACGCGGCCCGCCAGCTGGTCAAGCCGCACCAGCGGATTGGCCGCGGGGGATCGGCGGTTGCGGAAGCGTCGCTGCACCGCATCGCGCCCGCCTTCGCCCGTTGCAAGGCCGGCCATATCCCCCACCCGCTTGATGCCGAGGCGGCGCAGCACCAAGAGCACATCTGCGTCGAGCCGCAATGACGCCACTGGCAGCGGCGCAAGCTGTTCTGCCACATCCTCCCCCGGCGCGATGATGGCACTGTCCGGGCCATAGCGGGCCAGCGCCCAGGCCGCGCCTGCGGTGGGGGCAATCGCCGCGCGCGCCGCCAGCCCCTGCGCGGCAAAGCGGGCATGGGCATCGGCCAGCAGCCGTTCCTCCCCGCCGAACAGATGCGCCACCGCGGTCACATCGACCAGCAGGCCATCAGGCGCATCCATCGCCGCCCACGGCCCCCAGCGCCGCGCCCACAGCGCCAGCCGTTCCAGAAAGGCCAGATCGCCCGCCGGGTCAGCCGGAAGGGCACGCAAATGCGGGCACAGCGTGCGCGCATCGGCCAGCATCATGCCCGGCGCCGCGCCGCCTGCCTGGCCCGCATCGTTCACCGCGGCGATACGCGGGCCGTGCGCGGTTTCGGTTATCAGCGCCAGCGGGTCGGCATCCGCGCCTTGCCCGCGCGCGCAACCTTCAGCCTGCCGCCAGCGATCCAGCGCCAGCCGCGGGCACCAGATCGCCATGATCCGGCGCGGCGGTTTGGATGGCGGCAGCGGGGCGTTCGGCGACAAGGGTTTCCCGGTCATTGCGCAAGATCCATTCTCCCGGCGGGTGCGCGCGGGCGCGGAACAGTTCGGCGTGCCAACTGGGCGCACCGGGCGCGGCAGGGTTCCAGCAGCCACGCGGCGACGGGGCGGAACGCACCTGCCAGCGCATCCGGGCAGAGCCGAGATCGCGCGCCGCATCGTGCCGCACCAGGAACAGCGGCACGCCATGCTTTTCTGCCGCCAGGCTGAGCCGGCGCGAAGCGGTGAGGCCCAGTTCGCGCGGATTGCCCGCCACTTCCCCGATCACGAAGGCAAGGTCACGGCAGCGCAGCCCTTCTTCCAGCGCGAACAGCGCGTCCTGCGCGCCGCGCGCGGCGACATGGATGATCCGGTGTCGCAAGGCAGGCGGCAGGCCGGGGCGATAGGGCCGCCCGGTCTTTTTGAGCGAGCGTTCATCCTGCACCCACAGCACGGGCTTTTCCTCTGCAACGCCCCCTGCCCCGGCCTCCTGCTGATAGCGCAGATCATCCAGAGCCAGCGCCAGCGCGGCGGCCACCCCGGCCCCGTCATCACCATGCGCAAAGATTTCGCTGTGCAGCACGCGCACACCTTCACGGCCAAGGCCCGGTTGCCAGCGCTGCGCCGTGGCCGCAGGCGCCAACAGCCCTGCGGCTGTGGGAAGAGAAGAAAGGTCCATCTGATTCGCTCCGATGTTCTTCTTATGTTCTTATCGAAGACGATTCGCAACCGCCCGAAAGGCGGCGCGCGCAAAGGGCCGCGCAGAAATCACAGCATCAGGACGTCAACCCCACCCACAGGATCGCCAGCAGCGCCACCGGACACACCCAACGCACGAGAAAGCGCCAGACCTGGTGCGCACCGCTGCCCAGCCCGCTCTCGCTGTCAACCAGCCGCCGGTCGGCTACCCAGCCGATGAAGATGCAGGTAAGCAGCGCGGTGATCGGCATGGTCAGGCGCGAGGTGAAGATGTCGAGCACATCCATCACGCCCTTGTCGGCAAACAGCGGCACAATATCGAGCGGGTGAAACCACGCCAGCATCCCCGTGGACAACGCCGAAAGCACGCCCAGCACCAGCCCGGCGAAGGCAATGATGATGGAGGCGGCAATGCGGCGCAGGCCGAACTTGTCGATCAGCCAGGCAGTGGGCACTTCCAGCAGCGAGATTGAACTGGTCAGCGCGGCAAAGGCGACCATGATGAAGAACAACAGGCCGATCAGCGAACCGAAGGGCATATCCTGAAACGCATGGGGCAAGGTCTGGAACATCAGGCCCAGCCCGCCTTCGGGCGCAAGGCCAGCGGCAAAGACGATGGGGAAGATGCACAGCCCTGCCACCATCGCCACCAGCGTATCGGAACCCGCAATAATGCCGCTCGATCTTGCCAGGTTGACATCGCGTCCGACATAGGAGCCATAGGTCACCATGCAGGCCATACCCAGCGACAGCGAGAAGAACGCCTGCCCCACGGCCGCCAGCATGACCGGCCCGGTCAGCTTTTCGGGCTCGAACTTGAACAGGTAATTGGCCGCATCCATGAAATGCCCGCCGGTTGCGCCGTACATCGTGATCCCCAGCATCAGCACGAAAAAGGCGGGCATCAGCCACACCGCCGCCTTCTCGATCCCGCCCGACACACCGCGCGCCACAAAGGCCAAGGTGATGAGGAGGAAGGCGACATCCAACGTCACCGTCAGCGGGCCATTGCCGATCAGCGCGGGGAAAAGGCCCTCCACCGCATCATCCGACATACCCTGAAACGCCGTGCCCGAAACGCCGGTGGCCGCCAGATCGCCTGCGAAAATGCCGATGTAATACAGCACCCAGCCGCCCAGCACGCAGTAAAAGCCCAGCACCAGCGTGGAGGAAAACACGCCAATGCCGGCAACCCATTCCCATCTGGGCGATGCGCCCGATTCCACCGCCAGCTTGCGGTAACTGGCAGGCGCAGCAGCCTGCCCATGCCGGCCGATCAGCGTTTCGGACAGCAGCAGGGGAATCCCGATCAGCACCACGCAGAACATATAGAACAGCACAAAGGCCGCGCCGCCATTGGCCCCGGCTTCTGCCGGAAAGCGCACCAGATTGCCCAGCCCCACCGCCGAACCGATGGACGCCAGCACGAAAGCCGTGCGCGACGACCAGTGATCGCCCGAACCCTGTGCTCCCGATCCGATTGCTGCTGCCACGCCCATAAATCCTGCTGTTATGCGAAGATGCTGTTCTGCCCTGACTTCGCAGCGGCGTCGAGAGCCTCTGCCCAAGAAGTGTTGGAAGATGGCCCCGCGCACCGCTAGAAGGCGGGCCATGTCCACGACCTTCAATCTCGACACCTCGACCAGCCGCGCGCATCCCACGCCCCAGCCCATGCGCCGCCTGACGGTGCCGGCCATCCGCGCGCGCAAGCAGGACGGGGTAACGGCGGAACCTATCGTGATGCTGACCGCGTATACCGCGCGGCAGGCGCAATTGCTCGATGCGCATTGCGATATGCTGCTGGTGGGCGATTCGCTGGGGCAGGTGATTTACGGCTTGCCCTCAACCGTGCCCGTCACGCTGGACATGATGGCGAACCACGCGGCGGCCGTGGTGCGCGGTTCCTATCACTCGGCGGTTGTGGTCGATATGCCCTTCGGCTCCTACGAGGCATCGCCTGCGCAGGCGTTTGAAAGCGCGGCCATGCTGCTGAAGGCGAGCGGCGCGGCAGCCGTAAAGCTGGAAGGCGGCGCGGCGATGGCGGAAACGGTCGCTTTCCTGTCCGAACGCGGCATCCCGGTGATGGGCCATGTTGGGCTGACCCCGCAGGCGCTGAACGTGCTGGGCGGCTATGCCGTGCGCGGGCGCAGCGAGGCAGAAGCCGCCAAGATTCTCGACGATGCGCGCGCGCTCGATGCAGCCGGCGCGTTTGCCATCGTGGTTGAAGGCGTGGTGGAACCCATCGCCATTTCGGTGACGCAGAATGTCGCCTGCCCCACCATTGGCATCGGCGCATCGGCGCAATGCGATGGGCAGGTGCTGGTGACCGATGACATGGTCGGGATGTTCGAACGCGTACCCCGTTTCGTGAAGCGGTATGAGGATGTGGCGCAGATTATCGCCCGCGCGGCCGAAACCTATGCCGCCGAAGTGCGCACCCGCGCCTTCCCCGGCAAAGAACAGACCTATCAACCGAAATAGCCTGCCCCTTGCGGGAACCACGCGGCTGGACTAGCGCGCCGCACACTTATCCTGCCGGGGGAACACCGCATGGCGACCTTGTTGCGCTATTACACCTTTTCGCTGGTCTTTATGGCGGTCTGCTTTGGCCTGGCGCTGTGGTATGGCGTGGCCAGCACGGGCAGTATGGCGGGCACGCTGTCGCTGCTGTGGATCGTGCTGGTGCTTTCGATCCTCGAAATCTCGCTCAGCTTCGATAATGCGGTGGTCAACGCCTCCATCCTGAAAGAGATGGACGAAGTCTGGCAGCGCCGCTTCCTGATTTACGGGATCGCCATTGCGGTGTTCGGCACGCGCATCGTGTTTCCGCTCGCCATCGTCGCGGTGGCGGCAGGGATCGGCCCGATGGAGGCGATCGACCTCTCGCTCAACCAGCCGCAGGAATATGAGCGCATCGTTTCGGGCGCGCATATCGGCATTGCCGGGTTTGGCGGGGCCTTCCTGATGATGGTGGGTCTGCGCTTCTTCTTCGATGCGGACAAGGAGGTCCATTGGATCGCGGTGATCGAGGAGCGGCTGACACGCGTTTCCGCGCTGCCTGCTGTGGAAATCGGCCTGCTGCTGCTGGTGCTGTGGGGCATTTCTGCGCTGCTGAGCGATGCGGAGGCGCTGACCTTCCTGACCGCCGGGCTGTGCGGGCTTGTCACTTTCATCGCGGTTGACGCGCTGGGCACATGGCTGGACCTGCGCGAACAGGCGAAGAAGGCGAGCGGCATGGTGGTGCGATCCGGCCTTGGCGGCTTCCTCTATCTCGAAGTGCTCGACGCCTCCTTCAGCTTTGATGGGGTGATCGGGGCCTTTGCGCTGTCAAACAACATGATCGTGATCGCCATCGGCCTGTCGATTGGCGCGATGTTCGTGCGTTCGATGACGGTGCATCTGGTGCGGCAAGGCACGCTGGCGCAATACCGCTACCTTGAACACGGCGCGTTCTGGGCGATCATCGCGCTGGGCTCCATCATGCTGGTATCCGCCCGCTTCCACATCCCGGAAACGATCACCGGGCTGATCGGCGCGGTGATGATCGGCTTTTCCCTGTGGTGGTCAATGCGCTGGCAGCGGCGCCACGGGCACGAAGCTATCCCTGCCGATTGAGCCTGCTTGCCAGCGGCGCGGACAGCACCAGCTGGAGCAGATGATAGACCAGCACCGGCAACAGGATCAGCCCCGCCAGCGCAGGCGGAAACATCACGCTGGCCAGCGGCGCGCCCAGGGCAATGCTCTTCTGCGCGCCGGCAAACAGGAAGGATATGCGCTGCGCCCGCGCCAGACCGACCGCGCCGCCCAGCCACCACGCGCCGCCAAAGCCGATGGCAAGGAAGGTCGCGACGAATGCCAGCAACACTGCCCATTGCGCCGGGCCGACCAGGCTCCACAGCCCTTGCTCCACCGCGCTGGAAAAGGCGACATAGACCGCAATCGCAATCGCGCTGCGATCCATCCAGCTGACCAGCGACCGCCTCTCCTTGACCAGGCCGCCAAACCGGTTCTGCAAGACCTGCCCGATGGCAAAGGGCAGCAGCAGGATCGTCGCTATCCGCTCCAATCCGGCCAGATCTATCCCCGGCCCCGCCCCGCCCGCCATCAGCGCCAGCAGCGGCGCGGTGACGAACACGCCTGCCACATTCAGCACCGCCGCCGCGACCACCGAGATTGCCACATTGCCGCCTGCCAGCGAGGAATAGGCCGTGGCCGATTGCACGGTGGAGGGCAGCACGCCCAGAAACAGGAAACCCAGCGCGACCTGCGTGGGCAGCAGTGCAAGGCCCGCCTGCCACAAGGCCCAGCCCGCTGCGCCCATGCCGAAGAAGCACCACAGAAATAGCGGCGAAAGGAAACGCCAATTGGCAATGCCCACCGCTACGTCACGGCGCGGCAGGCGCAGGCCGTTGAGGAGGAACAGCAGGAAGATCGCCGCATCGGCCACGATTTGCGCGGCGGCCTTGCCCTCGCCGCTTACGGGTAGGAAAGATGCCAGCAGGATCGCCAGCACCAGCAGGCGGACAAGCGGATCAATGCCGGACACCAGAGAGCGCAGGGTCATGCTTTGCGCCCTGCAACGCGCCTCGCGGTCTGTCCAGTCCGGTGCCTTACGGCGCGGGGGAGAGTCCTGTGCCTTGCGCCTTGGCCAGCAGTGCGCCCGTGCCTGCACCGGTATCGCCCTGCATTTCCCGGATACGCCCGAAAACCCGCGCCACATTGCGGTTGCCGCGCCACAGGCGGTGCGCTTCATTGGCGCGGCTCAAGGCCGCCTCGCCATTGCCCAGTGCCGCTTCCATCTGCGCCAGATCGGCCAGCAGCAGCGCATCGCGTCCACCTGCGCCCAGGCTGGCCGCGTGGCGCAACAACGCGGTGGCGCGCGCGGGATTTCCCGCATCACGGTGCATCCGGCCCAGCAGCGCGGCAGCAGCCTGCTGGCGCGGATTGCCCGCAAGATAGTTCGCCAGAACTTCACGCGCCTGCGCCGGCGCGCTGTCCTGCAATGCCACCATGCGCTGCACCAGCGGCCAGTCGCGGCGGATCTGCGCCGCCGCCCGGTAATAGGCCATCGCACTTGCGCGCGATCCGGCCAAAAGGTGCACATCACCCGCCAGCATCTGCAAATCGGCAGAACCGGCATATTGCGCGTTCAATCGTTCCACCATGGCACGGGCGGCGGGCAGATCGCCTTCGTTAAGCATTTCGCGCAGTTGCAGCAGCGGATTATCAGGATCGGCCATGCGTCCCGCGGAATCGCGCGGCAGAAAGGCGGGCATGGCGCGGCCCGGCTGGGCAGCAGCAAAACTCGCCCGGTCGAGGTAATCGCCCGCCCGCGCCCGATTACCTAATTGCTCATGCGCACGCGCGGCCAGCACGAGCATATAGGGCGAGGCATCGGGGCGCTGCGCGTGGGGTTCGAGCACCGCCAGCGCGGCATTCGCCTCGTCATTGGCGACCAGCGCGCGGGCATAAAGCAGCAGCGCGGCATCACTCATCGGCTGCATCCGGCGCAAGCTGTCGAAGAGTTCCACCGCCACCGCCGGATTGCCCGACCGGTATTCGAGGACGCCGTTCACGATCAGCCCGGCGGCGTTGCCGTCAAATTGCCCCTCGGTGCGCCACCACAGGCGCTGGGCCAGATCATCCTGCCCGGCACGCGCCGCCATCACCGCCTGAAGGTAAAAGGCGAAGGGATCGTTGCCATGCTCTTTCACCAGTGCGCGCACCGCGTGCAGCATCCGCCGGTATTCACCCGCATCGCCCAGCGTTGCGGCATATTGCTGCATCAGCGCCTTGTCTGTGGGCGCAGCTTCCAGAGCCCGGCGGAAGAGCGCGAGCGACGGCACGACCCCTTCCGCATCGCGCACCAGCTGCGCCTCGAATTCCAGCGCGCGCGGATCGCTGCCGTCCAGTTCAACGGCGCGGCGCGCGGCTTCCAGCGCCTGATGATGCAGCCCAAGGCGGTAACGCATCCGCCCGATATCGACCCACAAGGCGGCACTTTCGCGCCCTTCGGAGACCATCAGATCATAAGTGGCGATGGCAGCGGCATAATCTCCCTCGGCCATCTGCAACCGGGCAAGCGCGCTGAGGCCGCGCGTGCGCGTGGCATCCGAAAACGCCGCATCGCCCAGCCAGCTGCGCGCATCAGCCAGATCGCCTTGCAGCAGTTCCCCTTCGCCCACCAGCGCGGCGACATCGGCACGGGCCGCACCTTCTTCCAGCGCGCGCTTGCCGGCAAGTTCTGCCGCCACGCCGTCCTCGCGTGCCAGTGCCGCCTCCGCCTCGGCCAGGGCAGCATCGCCCGGCGCAGCCGCCAGCGGCGCGGCAAGAGCTGCCGCACCCAGCAGCAGGCTTGCAAAGAGGCGTTCAGGCCGAAAGGTCATACTGCTTGAGCAGATCGTACAGAGTCGGGCGGCTGATCCCCAGCAGTTTGGCGGTGCTTGAGATATTCCCCTCGCTGCGCGCCAGCGCATGGCGGATCACGCGCCTGTCCGCCGCTTCGCGAGCGGCCTTCAGGTTCAGCACCGAGGTGTCCTCGCCCGAACCGATCATGTCGAGATCGTCCGCGCTCACCAGCTTGCCATCGGCCATGATAACTGCCCGCTTCACCCGGTTTTCCAGTTCGCGCACATTGCCCTGCCACGGCCAGCCATCAATTGCCGCCAGCGCATCGGGCGTAAAGCCGGTAACGGCGGGGTTCATCTCTTCGGCAAAGCGCTTGAGAAACGCCTTGGCGAGCAAGGTGGCATCGCCTGGCCGCTCGGCCAGGGAAGGCACCTTCACCACGACTTCGGCCAAGCGGTAAAACAGATCCTCGCGGAAAGTCCCCTCCCCGATCATGCGCTCCAGATCCTGATGCGTGGCGCAGACAATGCGGGTGTCCACATTGATCGCCTTGCGTCCGCCGATCCGCTCGATCGTGCGTTCCTGAATGAAGCGCAGCAGCTTTACCTGAAGCGGCAGAGGGATATCGCCCACTTCATCAAGGAACAGTGTGCCGCCGCTGGCCTGTTCGATCTTGCCCTCTGTTGTCTTGACCGCCCCGGTGAACGCGCCCTTTTCATGGCCGAACAGCTCGCTTTCCAGCAGGTTTTCCGGGATTGCCGCGCAATTGATCGCCACAAATGCCCCGTCCCTGCGGTCGCTGGCATCGTGCAGGCCCCGCGCCAGCAATTCCTTGCCCGTGCCGCTGGCTCCCAGCAGCATGACCGAGACATTGGTGTTGGCCACCCGCTCGATCGTGCGGGCCACCTTCACCATTTCGGGCGCAGCGGTGATGATGCGGCCAAGCACCCGATTGCCATCGGCCGCACGGGCGGCGAGCGCGCGGTTCTCCGCCTCGATCTGGTGCAAGTTGAAGGCGCGGCGCACGATCAGGCCCAATTGCTCGATATCCACCGGCTTCTGGTAGAAGTCATAGGCTCCGCGTTCGATCGCGGACAGCGCGCTTTCGCGCGCGCCATGTCCGGACGCTACAATCACCTTGGTGTCGGGTTTCAGCGCCATGATCGCATCCAGAACGGCAAAGCCTTCGCTCGTACCGTCGGGATCGGGCGGCAGCCCCAGATCGAGTGTGACGACGGCAGGCTCTTCCGCACGCAGCGCGGCAATCGCGCTGTCGCGATCACCCACGATCACGACATCGAAATCGTCATAGGCCCATTTGAGCTGCGCCTGCAGCCCCTCGTCATCCTCGACGATCAGCAGCTTGGGCTTGTATTCGGCTTTCATGCGGCCTCCGGGGGTGATCCGGGCGCAGGCGTGGCGCTCCGGACTGACGTGTCATTCGCAAACTGGGCGTGAAGCATCTGCACGGTGCGGGCCATCGGCAAGCGGATGAGGAAGCGCGTTCCGATCCCTTCGCACGATTCCACATCCAGCCGCCCGCCCATCGCGCGCACCAGTTCGCGCGCTTCATAGGCGCCGATGCCAAAGCCGCCCTGCTTGGACGACTGGAAGGGACGAAACAGGCGCGTGCGGATGAATTCCGGGCTCATGCCGCAGCCGCTGTCGATCACCTCGATCACGGCGTGCGCGCCGTCCACTCGCTGGTCGATCATCACGGGCGCGTGCGGCGGGCTGGCATCGATGGCGTTCTGCACCAGATGCACCAGCGCCTGTTCCAGCCCCTCGCCATCGCCGATAACGCTGATGCTCTTGCGGTCCAGCACCTTCACGGCGTGCCGGCTGGCATATTGCCGCGCCACACGTGCCAGCAATTCATCCAGTGCCACGGGGGCGAGCGCACCATGCCCCTGCGCGCCATAGCGGCCCAGACGGTTGAGCAGGCCTTGCAGCTTATCGGTCGAATTGCGCAGTGTCAGGATCATGTCGGCGCGGAATTCGGGCTTTTCCGCGTGCTTTTCGGCATTGCGCGCCAGCAGCGACAACTGGCTGGCGAGGTTCTTGATGTCGTGCATCACAAAGGCGATGCGGCGGTTGAATTCGTCAAACCGCTGCGCTTCGCCCAACGCGTCCTGGCTCGTCTGTTCGGCCAGATAGCTGGCGAGCTGCCGCCCGATCACGCGCAGAAGATCAAAATCCTCCCAATCCAGCTTGCGCGCCAGTGGCGGGCGGGAGAGCACGACAAGGCCCACCAGCCGTTCGAAATGAAACAGCGGCACAATCGCCCAGGCGGCATCGTTCGCGCGCAGCCACGCGGGGATTGCCGCATGGGGAATGCCTTCCTGCCGCCCTCCCCGCGCATCGTCGAGGTCGAGGATGAACTGGCTCTCCTCGAAAAAGCGCACCGCTGCGCTGTCGAGTGCGGGCGAAGGCACATCGATCTGGGGCCAGTTCCAGCGCGCGGCCAGCGCCATGCCCCCTTCCTCGTGCGGGGTCAGGAGCAGGCCTGCGGAACTGTCGGTTATGTCAGCCACCGCCTGCACCGCGCGTTCGGGCAGCGGCGCGGACTGCGCACCCGCGCGTCCGATCGTATCGGTGAAGCGCAGCCATTCGTTGCGGTAGTCGTAACGGTGCTGAAACAGGTTCTTGACCAGCGTGACACGCAGCCAGCTGCGCAGTTTTCTTGACGGGACCAGCGCCAAGGCCACACCGCTTGCGACGAGCACGAAGGCGATCTGCAGCACGCGCCCGTAATCGCTGCCCGCATATGCGAGCGCCTGCGCGATCAGGACCATCACCATCAGATACACGCCAATCACACCCAGCGAGAAGGAGCGGAAGGCAAAGCTGCGTGAAGGCTGGAAGCGCAGATTGCTGCGCTGGCGCATCGTGCCATAGCCCAGAAACGCCAGCGCCATCAGCAGCGCCAGGCTGCGCAATTCCACCAGCGGCGCAGGCAAGGCATGGGCCAGATAGCCGATCGTGTAGAGGTTAAGGTCGTAAAGCCAGATCACCGCCAGCGCCGCCGCGGGCCAGCGCAGCGCCTGCCGGGCCGATTGCGCGGCGCCAGCATATAGGTTGTGCACCAGCACCAGCGCGCCAATCGCAAACAGCAGCCGCAGCATCACCGCCAGCGGCTCCAGCAGGGCGGAGCTCCCAAACCTGTCCAACAGGCCCAACGCCGACAGCGTCACGCCGATCTGGAGCGCTTCGACGAAGATGAGCGCATGGACGACGGGCCTGATCGGACGCAGGGTTTCGTCGCGCTTGTCATTGGCGAACAGGCCAAACAGCAGCCACAACCACGCCAGATATGTCGCGCTGACAAGCACCTGCACCCCGATCGCGCGATGCCCCAGTGCGGCAGCAGCAAAGGCCCACCCCGCGCTGAGCACCAGCGCGGCGACGACCCGCGGGCGCAAATGGCCCGCCGCATCCTTGTGCGACAGGTGCCACAGCGCCAGGATAACGGCCGCGCAGCCTGCCAGCGCGTGCAGCGCATCGAGGAAGATTTGCTCCAGCGCTGCCATCACCGCGCCCCTTCCGGCCACAGGATCACGCGCAATGTCTGCAACAGGATCAGCAGGTCGAGGAAGGGCGTGTAATTCTTGGCGTAGTAGAGATCATATTCCAGCTTGTGCCGGGAATCCGCAATCGAGGCGCCATAGGGGTAGTTGATCTGCGCCCAGCCGGTAATGCCCGGCTTCACCATATGCCGTTCAGCGTAATAAGGCAGCTGGCTTTCCAGATCCTCCACGAACTGGGGGACTTCAGGACGCGGGCCGACAAAGCTCATCTCGCCTTTCAGCACGCACCAGATTTGCGGCAATTCGTCGATCCGCAGCTTGCGGATGATGCGACCCACCCGCGTCACGCGCGGATCGGCCTTCTGCGCCCATTGCGCACCGTCCTTTTCCGCATCGGTGCGCATCGAACGCAGCTTGATAAGCTGGAAGGGCTGCCCATACAGGCCGACGCGCGTCTGACGGAAGAAGGCGGGGCCGGGGCTGTCCAGCTTCACCGCAACGGCAAACACCACAATAACCGGAAAAGTCAGCGCCAGCAGCAGCAGGCTGACTGTGATGTCGAACACCCGCTTCACCGCGCTCGACAGCATCCGGCTCGACGAAAAGCCATCGGAAAAGATCAGCCAACTTGGGTTGAGCGTATCGAGATCCACCCGGCCCGTCTCGCGTTCCAGAAAGCTGGAGAAATCGTTCACATGGACGCCCAGCGTCTTGATTCGCAGCAGGTCTTTCAGCGGCAGCGCATTGCGCCGCTCCTCCAGTGCCAGCACCACTTCGCTCGCGCCCAGATTGGCAGTGTGGCGTTGCAGATCCTCGATCGCGGCGCGCGGAATTGCCTGCTCCACCGCCGGGTTGGCAGTGCCCATCGCCACGGTGCCGACCACGGCAAAGCCGCTTTCCGGCCGCTCTGCCAGATCGACAATCCGTTTGGCCCGCGCGCCGGCACCCAGCACCAGCACACGGCGGCGGAAAGCGGAATTGCCCAAGATTCCCCCAACCACCAGACGGTTGAGCATCAGGAAGACGATGGAAAAACCCATCGCATACAGCAGGATCGAACGCCAATAGGTGTGGCCCGGAAGCAGGAAATCGAGGAAGGCCAACCCCAGCACCGCCAAGCTCACCGCTACCAGCAGCCGTGCCCCGGCAAAGCGCATGGAGCGCAGCGCTTCCGGCCCGAAAACGCCCACTGCAATCATCGCGGTCAGCGTAACGATAGCGATACCGCCGATTGTCGGCATCCGGTCGAGCAGCAGTCCCTGATCCATGCCGATCTGGCTGGCGCGCATTGTCCAGGCCAGGTTGTTTGCCACCAGCAGCAGCACCAGGTCGATCAAACCCAGCAGCAGCACGGCGTGCGGCACGTAATGTTTGAAAAGTCTGACCATTGGCCCTTTTGCCTGCCTGCGTCGCGGATGACGCGCTTACCTGCCATTGGCCTAGCGAGCAGAGGTGAAATGTCGGTAAACTTTACAGTCACTATATCGCCAGAGGATGTCTGCGCACCATGCGCGCTCATCCCGCAGCAGGCTGCGGCAAAGTGCGAAATTAACCATGCCTGTCCGCTGGGACGTTAAGGCCCTTGGGTTATCGCCGCGGCCCATGGCGCAAATTACAAAGCCCCAGGTCACGGCCAAAACCTATCGCCACATCGCGATCATCACGGTGACATTTGCCACCGTGGTGGCGCTGCTTGCGGGCAATGGCGAAGGGGCAATGCCCGGCAATGGGGAGAACCGCGCGAACGCATCCTCAACAAGCTCGATCAGCACACCCCGCCCCGCCAGCACGCCTGCCTATGGCGAGGCCAATTTTTCCACACGCGGCGGGGACAGCGCGAGTTTTGGCGAGGAAGCCGCACCGGGCGGAGGCTTCGGCAAGGGCCAGAGGGTGCGCGGGCGCAGCGGCTTCATCTCCTTCTCCAATGTTCCGCCCGCCAATTCCGAAAACGCACAGCTGACCCCCGCCTATCTCGACACGCTGACGGACGAGGAACTCGACGCCATGTTGCAGGCCCTGCGCGACGGGGGGATTACCAGTCCTGCGGAAATGCAGCGGGTCACGGCGATCATCGAAGCCGGATCGCGCCGCCGCAGCGGCCATATGCAGCACGTCAACTAGCGCCGCGCTACAGCAGCCAGTAGATCGCGCAGGAGGCGGCCAGCCCCACCACGATATTCATCGGGACGCCGATCTTGACGAAATCCATGAAGCGGTAATTGGCCGCGCCGTAAACCAGCGTGTTGGTCTGGTATCCGATGGGCGTGGCAAAACTGGCGCTGGCCCCGAACATCACCGCCACCACCAGTTGGCGCGGGTCGATATCCAGCGCACTGCCCAAGGCGATAACGATCGGCGTCATGATGACCGCGACCGCATTGTTGGTGACCGTTTCGGTCAGCAGGCTGGATACCGCATAAATGGCGACGATGAGCAGAAGCGGGCTCATCGTGGCCAGAAAGGGCTGCGCGGCACCCACCAGCAATTCGACCGTGCCGGCATTCTCCAACCCGCGGCCAAAGGCGAGCATTCCGAAGATCAGCACCAGCGTGTTGCCGTCAATGGTCTGCCAGGCTTCCTCCGGCTCGACACAGCGGAACAACAGCACCACGCCCACCGCCGCCAGTGCCAGACCCTCGATCGGCCAGCCCATCGTGGCGGCCAGCAGCACCACGCCTGCCATCGCGGCCACCGCAATGGGAGCTTTCTTCCGCCGAAAGGCGCGCACCGGCGCCACCGCCACATCGGCAAGGCCGACATTGGCCTGCAGCGCCTGCGCCGCATCGCTGCCGCCTGCAATCAGCAGCCGATCGCCTGCCCGCACCCGCACATTGGCAAGGTCAGGTCCCGCCACATGGCGCGGGCGCGACAGGCCGAGCACGCGCACCTTCAGGCGCGAAAGCAACGGAATTTCCGCCAGACGGCGGCCGATGATCGGATGCGAGGAGGAGATGACCGCCTCGATCAACTGCATATCCTTGGGCCGGTCGGGGCCGGACGTGCGCACCCCTCCGCCCACGCCAGTCAGCCCGGTCTGAAAGTCGCTTGCCTCGGCCAGAGAGGCAAGTTCGACCGGGCTGGCCTCAACCACCAGCTGATCGCCTGCGCCCAGCACCCATTCGTCCAGATCGGCCCGCTCGATCGTCGCGCCGCGCTGGATCCCGATCAGGCGGATGCCGGGACGCTTGAACACGGCAGCATTTTCCACCGATGTGCCAATCAGATCGCTGTCTTCCTGCACCTGAAGATGGGAAAGGTAGGAATCGCTTTCCCCTTTCTCGGACATTGCGTGCGCCGGTCTGTCGGGCAGCAGGAAGCGCCCCGTGGCAAGCAACAGCAGCAATCCGGCACCCGCGCTGACAAGGCCGACAATGGTGATTTCGAAGATACCGAAAGCGGCCAGCCCCTGCGTCTGCGCCACCCCGTCGACCAGCAGGTTGGTTGATGTGCCGATGAGCGTTAGGGTGCCGCCCATGATCGCGACATAGGATAGGGGAATCAGCAAGCGCGTGGGTGCAATATCCAGCGCCTTGGCCAGCCGCTGGATGATGGGGATCATCACGATCACTACCGGCGTGTTGTTCATGAAGGCCGAGGCGATCATCGTGCCCCCGCCCACTTCGACCACGGCGAGCCGCGGGCTGCGCTGCGTGCGATGGATCACCCATGCGGCGATTGCTTCCAGCGCTCCGGTGCGCAGCAGCGCCCCGCTCAGCACGAACATGGCGGCAATGGTAATGGGCGCGGTATTGCTGAAAACCGACAGCAATTCGCCCGTGCTCAGATATCCCAGTCCGAGCATCGTAATCCCGGCCACCACCGCAATCACCACCGGCGGGCGCCGTTCCATCGCAAATGCAACGAATGTGACGATCAGCAGCAAGAGGCCGATATACGCGCTGTAATCAGACAGAATCGATGCCAGCAAGTGCCTGCCGCCTCCGCAAAATGCCTGACCGATCCAACCATCGGCGCTGGCCGCGCCGCGGATGCCGAATTGGCTTTATAATGAACCCTGGTACCCCTGGCCGGACTCGAACCGGCACTTCAAAGAAACTCGATTTTGAGTCGAGCGCGTCTACCAATTCCGCCACAGGGGCCTGAGTTCCCAAATCCGTTCCTGAAAATCGGTTCCGGCGAATTAGCCGGGCAATCGGGCAGGTTCAAGGCACGAGGAGCCTGCCAGCCAAGAAATCAGCCTTTCAAAGCTTCCACCACGATCTTGTGCAGGCGCGAATGCAGCGGATCATTGCCCGCGATCACCTGCGCATCGCACACTGGCAGCGAACGGCCGCGGTAATCGGACACGAAACCACCCGCCTCGCGCACCAACAGGCATCCGGCAGCGGTGTCCCAGGGGGCAAGGTCACTTTCCCAGAACCCGTCAAACCGGCCAGCGGCGACCCATGCCAGATCGAGCGAGGCCGCGCCAAAGCGGCGGATGCCCGCCACCTGCGGCCCCAGCGCGCCGTAGATTTTCATCCACTCACCAAAATCGCCATGCGCCTGATAGGGCATTCCCGTGGCAATCAGCGCTTCAGACAGCTGGCGGCGGCCCGACACACGCAGACGCCCGTCATGCAGCCACGCGCCGCGCGATTTTTCGGCCCAGAAGGTCTGGTCGGTGATCGGCTGATAGACAACGCCAGCCACCACATCACCCCAGCCGCTGCCATCGAGCTTTGGCTCCTGCGCGGCAATGGAAATGGCGAAATGCGGGATGCCGTGGAGGAAATTGCTGGTGCCATCGAGCGGGTCGATGATCCAGCGCGGCTTGGTCGGATCGCCTGCGATCTCGCCACCTTCCTCCATCAGAAAGCCCCAGTCGGGCCGTGCGGCGCGCAATTCGTCATAGATCGTGCGCTCGCTCGCCTGATCGGCCTTGGAGACGAAATCGGATGGCCCCTTGCGGGACACCTGCAAATGCTCAACCTCGCCAAAATCGCGGCGCAGGCGGCTGCCCGCCTTGCGGGCAGCCTTTTCCATCACGCGGATAAGACCGGAAAGAACAGCCATTATCGGTCAGCCGGCCTTGCCGACATAAGCCTGTTCATACACATCCACGATGATGCGCGTGCCGCTTTCGATATGCGGCGGCACCATGATGCGCACGCCGTTGTCCAGAATGGCGGGCTTGTAGCTGGAGGAGGCAGTCTGCCCCTTCACCACGGCATCGGCTTCCACGATGGTCGCTTCCACTTGGGCAGGAAGTTCGACCGAGATGGGGCGTTCGTCCCACAGTTCCAGCATCACCTGCATTCCGTCTTGCAGGAAAGCCTTGGCATCGCCCAGCAGGTCGGACGGCAGGTTGATCTGCTCATACGTATCCTGATCCATGAACACCAACTGGTCGCCGTCTTCATAGAGGAACTGGTAATCCTTGGTGTCGAGGCGCACGCGCTCCACCGTGTCGGCGCTGCGGAAGCGGACATTGGTCTTGCGGCCATCGATCAGGTTCTTCATTTCGACCTGCATATAGGCCCCGCCCTTGCCCGGCTGGGTATGCTGGATCTTGGCAACTTTCCAGATGCCGCCTTCATATTCGAGGATGTTGCCGGGACGGATATCAACGCCGCTGATCTTCATGGCAGAAGGGCCTTCGCAAATTTTTGGAGTTTTCAGGATTGCGCGCGGCCCTAGCCGCCAGCGCGGCTTTGGGCAAGTGTGCGCAATCATTCATGACCGGGCACACGCGCCGTGCTATGGCCGCTTGCCATGAAAGCCTTCCCCCTGATCCCCGCCGCCGGACTGCTGCTTGCCGCCAGCGCATCCGCCCAGCTTCCCGCCAATGGCCCCATCGGGACGGTGGAGCGCGGGCGCTATGTCTGCGAATTGCCGGGCGATGCGGGCGGCGATGTGGGTATTCACCAGCCGGAAGAGGATTTCACCATTGCCAGCGCCAGCCGGTATCGCAGCCCACAGGGCAATGGCACTTACCTGAGGCGCGGCGACGTGGTGACGATGAGCAGCGGCCCGCGCAATGGCGATCAATATGCGGTCATCTCGCCGGTGTTCCTGCGCAAGATCGAAAACGGCCAGCCGGGCCGCCTGCGCTGCTACCGGCGGGAGCGTTAGGGTTTCAGCACCTCGGCAAAAGCCTTCACCGCCGCCACCTCATCGCCGTTCCATACCGCCCCCGATACGGCAAGGAAATCCGCGCCCGCCTCTACCAGCGGGCGGCAGTTTTCCGGCGTGATGCCGCCGATGGCGACACAGGGAATTTCGAACAGGTTTGCCCACCATGTGAGCAATTCGACGTCAGGCTTTTCCGCGTCAGGCCCCTTGTCCTTGGTGCCGGAAGGGAAGAACGCGCCAAAGGCGACATAATCCGCCCCCGCCTCGCCCGCTTCCATCGCCAGATGGCGGCTGGCATGGCAGGTGACGCCGATCTGCGCCTCGCGCCCCAGTTCCTCGCGCGCCTCGCGCGGAGAGCCATCGTCCTGCCCCAGATGCACCCCATCGGCCTTGAGCCGTTTGGCCAGCGCCACGCTGTCATTGACGATGAAGGCGACATCGCGCTGCGCACAAATGGCCTGAAGCGGCGCGGCGAGGCGCGCAGCCTCGTGCTGGTCGATGTCTTTCACGCGGAACTGGAAGGCGGCGACAAGCCCCTGGCCCGCATCGATCGCGCGGGCAAGCCGATCGGGAAAGGTGCCGCCGACATCGAGCGGGGAGATCAGATAGAGTTGGCAAGCCGTCATGGCTCGCGCCTTTAGCCCACGCACCGCCCCGCGCCAATGCGTTAAGCAAAGAGTAATCGGTCTGCGCGCCATAAGCCGGCATGACAAAGCTCCTGCTCACCCTTTGCGCCCCGTTGCTGATCGCCGGATGTGCCACCACCCCAATCGTGGATGCAGGCCCGCCTTTGCCCGCAGGCAGCGCGGTAGCGCTGGGCGAGGCCGTATCGGTGGCGAATATCGCTCTCACCCCCATGCGCGTGACCGAGGATTCGCGCTGCCCCATCAATGCGCGCTGCGTGTGGGCCGGGCGGATCGTGGTGGAAACGCGGGTAGACGGCCCCGGCTGGCGGGAAACGGTGCCCCTGACGCTGGGCGAGCCGGCTGGCGTGCGCGGCTACATCCTCAACCTGATTTCTGCCGAACCGGGGCAGTTGGCGGGCGGCCCGGCCCCAAAGCCTGCCGATTACCGCTTTGCCTTTGAAGGCTGGCCTCCCGGTCGTCCCCCGGAATAATCAGCGCATCAGCGCATCAGCGCGGCAACGCCGGGCAATTCGCGCCCTTCCATCCATTCCAGGAACGCGCCGCCCGCGGTCGAGACATAGGTGAAGTCGCCCGCCACCCCCGCATGGTTGAGCGCGGCGACCGTATCCCCGCCGCCCGCCACTGACACCAGCGATCCTTCCACGCTGAGCGCCGCGGCCATGCGCGCAAGCGATATCGTTGCCGCATCAAAGGGCGGTGTCTCGAACGCGCCCAGCGGCCCGTTCCACACCAGCGTGCGGCAGGTTTTCAGCACATCGCCCAGCGCCACTGTCGCCTGCGGACCCACATCGAGGATCATCTCGTCCGCTGCAACTTCGTGCACATTGCAGGTGCGAAGCGACGGGGGATTGGCGGCAAATTCCTTTGCCACCACCACATCGTAGGGCAGATGCACAATGCAGCCCGATGCGTCGGCAGCGTCCATGATCGCCTCCGCCTTCGCGGTCAGATCATGCTCGCACAGCGATCTGCCCACATCCACCCCGCGCGCGGCAAGGAAAGTATTCGCCATGCCCCCGCCGATGATGAGATGCTGCACCCGGCCCACGAGGTTTTCCAGCACGGCAAGCTTCGTGGAAACCTTCGCCCCGCCCACAACGGCGGCCACCGGCTTTTCCGGATTGCCCAGCGCGGCGTCAAGCGCCTTGAGTTCCGCCTCCATCGAACGGCCGGCATAGGCCGGCAGAAGATGCGCCAGCGCCTCGGTGGTGGCATGGGCGCGGTGGGCGGCAGAGAAGGCATCGTTCACATAGAAATCGCCATTGGCAGCAATGGCGCGGGCGAAATCGGCATCGTTCGTCTCCTCGCCCTTCCAGAAGCGGGTATTCTCCATCAGGCCCACATCGCCGGGGCGCAGGATGTCGATCGCCTGTGCGGCGACCGGCCCCGACACTTCGGGAATGAACATGACTTCACGGCCCAGCACGCCTTCCAGCGCGCCCTGCACCATGCTCATCGACATGGTCGAATTGCGCTCACCCTTGGGGCGGCCGAAATGGGCGAGCAGCAGCACTTTCGCGCCCTTGTCCGCCAGTTCGAGGATCGTCGGTGCAACGGCCTGCGCGCGGGTCAGATCTGTCGCCAGCCCATCCGCCATCGGCAGGTTCAGGTCCACGCGCACCAGCGCCACCTTGCCGTTGAGGTCGGCGGGCAGGTCGTCGAGAGTTTGGAAACCGGTCACTGCTTCTTCCTCCTCCCCTCCCGCAAGCGAGAGGGGAATGAACCGTCAGAGCAGCTTGCCCATCACGCCGGCGGTATCCACCATGCGGTTGGAGAAGCCCCATTCGTTGTCATACCAGCTGAGCACGCGCACCAGCTTGCCGTCGATCACCGCCGTTTCCAGGCTGTCGATGGTGGAGCTGTTCGGGCAGTGGTTGTAATCAATCGACACCAGCGGCTCGTCCGAAAAGCCGAGCACGCCCTTCAGCGGGCCATCAGCGGCGGCCTTGAGCAGCGCGTTCACCTCGTCCTTGGTCGTTTCGCGGCCGGGCATGAAGGTGAGGTCCACTACCGAGACATTGGGCGTCGGCACGCGGATCGCGCTGCCGTCCAGCTTGCCCTTCAGTTCGGGCAGCACTTCGCCCACGGCGCGCGCGGCGCCGGTGGTGGTGGGAATCATGCTCATCGCGGCAGCGCGGGCGCGGCGCGGGTCATCGTGGATCTGGTCGAGGATCTTCTGGTCGTTGGTATAGGCGTGCACCGTGGTCATCAGGCCGCGCTCGATCCCGATGGCGTCGTTCAGCACCTTGGCAAAGGGCGCGAGGCAATTGGTGGTGCAACTGGCGTTGGAGACGATGGTGTGCTCCGCACTCAGCTTGTCGTGGTTGACGCCGTAAACCACCGTCAAATCGACATTCTTGCCCGGCGCGGAAATCAGCACCTTCTTTGCGCCTGCCGCCAGATGCTTTTCGCAAGATGCGCGGTCGGTGAAAAAGCCGGTGCATTCCAGCGCAATGTCCACGCCCAGTTCGCCATGCGGCAGGTTGGCGGGATCGCGCTCTGCCGTCACGCGGATGCGCTTGCCGTTGATCACCAGATCATCGCCGTCCACTGAAACCGTTCCCGAAAAGGGGCCATGCACACTGTCGCGCGCGAACAGCATGGCATTCGCCTTCGGGCTGGCCAGATCGTTGATATGCACCAGTTCCAGATCATGATCGGCGCGCTCCAGAATGGCGCGCGCCACATTGCGCCCGATGCGCCCGAAGCCGTTGATGGAAACCTTGATGGTCATGGACTTAACTCCTGATTAGCCGGAGAAGCGGCTCAATTGGTCAGCTTGACAAGGATTTGCGGGACGATCTTTTCAGCAGTGAAACCGAAATGGTCGAACAGGACATTCGCCGGGGCCGACGCGCCAAAGCTGTCGAGCCCGATATTAAGGCCGTTTGGGCCAGTATAGCGTTCCCAGCCCTGCGTCACGCCTGCCTCGATCGAAACAATCAGCGCGTCTGCAGGCAGCAGGTCGGCCTTGTAGGCGGCATCCTGTGCGTTGAACAGTTCCTGGCACGGCATGGAGACCACATCCGCCCCGATCCCCTGTTCCTCCAGCGCGACGGCAGTATCCATCGCCACGGCCACTTCGCTGCCCGTGGCGAGCAGCACCACGCGGCGCGCGGCAGATGCGGCTTTCAGGCGGTATGCCCCTTTGGCGCAGCGGTTTGCGGCCGCCGTCCAGTTCGCATCCCCTTCCCCGCGCACGGCACGAAGGTTCTGGCGCGACAAGGCCAGCACCGAAGGCGTTTCCGGCGTTTGCAGCGCCAGCGCCCAGCATTCCGCCGTCTCGATCGCATCCGCCGGGCGGAAGACATTGAGATTGGGAATGAGGCGCAGGCTCATCACCTGTTCGACCGGCTGGTGCGTGGGGCCGTCTTCGCCAAGGCCGATGCTGTCATGCGTCAGCACATAGACCACGCCCGCGTGCTGCAAGGCGGACAGGCGGATGGCGTTGCGGGCGTAATCGCTGAAGATCAGGAACGTGCCGCCGTAAGGCACAACCCCGCCATGCAGGAACATCCCGTTCATTGCGGCAGCCATGCCAAACTCGCGGATGCCGTAATAGACATAGCGCCCGCTGTAATCCTGCGCCGTGAACGGCAGCAGGCTGGGCGTGTCGGTGTTGTTCGATCCGGTCAGATCGGCAGAGCCGCCCACCAGTTGCGGAATTGCCGCTGTCAGCGCCACCAGCGCCTTTTGACTTGCCACGCGGCTCGCGATTGCTGGCGGGTTCGCCGCGAGCTCGCGGATATGCGCTTCCAGTGCGGGCGCGGCCTTGTCGGCAACGGAGGCGAAGCGGGCGGAAAACTCTGCACCCTGCGCGCTGGCGGCGTGCCGCTGTTTCCATTCGGCATTGAGCGCTGCGCCCCGTGCGCCCAGCGCGCGCCAATCGGCCAGCACATCGGCGGGCACCACGAAAGGTTCGTGATGCCAGCCCATATATTCGCGCGCGGCGGCCACTTCGTCGGGGCCAAGCGGCGAGCCGTGCACCTTGTGCGTGCCTTGCTTGTTGGGCGCCCCCTTGCCGATCACGGTCTTGCAGGCGACCAGAGAGGGGCGCGGATCGGCCAGCGCTTCGTCCAGCGCCTTGCGGATGGACGCCGGATCGTGCCCGTCGCATTCCACCGTGTGCCAGCCGGTTGCGCGGTAGCGGGCCGGAATATCCTCCGACGAGGCGAGCGAGACCGCGCCGTCAATCGTGATCTTGTTGTCATCCCACAGCACGATCAGATTGCCCAGCTTGAGGTGGCCCGCAAGGCCGATCGCCTCGTGGTTGATGCCTTCCATCAGGCAGCCATCGCCTGCGATTACCCAAGTGCGGTGATCGACCAGATCATCCCCGAACTGCGCGTTAAGGTGCCGCTCGGCCATCGCCATGCCCACAGCCATCGCCAGGCCTTGCCCCAGCGGGCCGGTGGTGCATTCCACCCCGTCGATCAGGAAATTTTCCGGATGCCCCGCACAGGGGCTGCCCAGCTGGCGGAAATTGCGGATGTCGTCCAGCGTGGGGCTGGCATAGCCGGTGAGGTGCAGCAGCGCGTAGATCAGCATCGAACCGTGGCCGGCGGACAGCACGAAACGGTCCCGATCGGGCCATTTGGGATCGGCCGGATCGAACTTCAGATAATCGGACCACAGAACCGTTGCCACATCGGCCATGCCCATCGGCATACCGGGGTGGCCGATATTCGCGGCCTGCACCGCATCCATGGTGAGCGCCCTGATGGCATTGGCCATTTGCGTGAAACGGGCGGCGTCCTGGCTCATGGTCGGGTTCTCTCCACTCAAATTCTTCGGCACGATTCGGTTGCCCGCTCATTGGGCAGCGTGGCCGCAGGCGTCAAGCAAAGCCCGCCCCAAGCCCTCCCCAAGCGCTCCCCTGTCCCAGCGGACGGCGCTTATTCACAGCTTCGCAGGACACCGCTTTGCCGCATTTGCCGCTTTGCGATAGGCTGTCCGGCATGGAGGAAGAGGAGCGCATCACGGCCGCAATGGCCCGGATCGAGGCCGCCGCCCGCCGCATCGAGACGGCGCTGGAAGGGCAAGCCGCGCCGCCATCCCCCCCCGCCCCTACCCTGTTCGAAAGCGATCTGGTTCAGCGCCACGAAAAATTGCGCGAGGAGGCATGGGCTGCGCTGGCGGAAATCGATTCGCTGATCGAGGCGCTCGACTCATGAGCAATGTCACTCTCGATGTCGGCGGACGGCGCTACACCGTTGCCTGCGCGCCCGGTGAGGAGTCGCATATCGAAGCGCTGGGCGCGCTCATCAACGCCCGTTTGGCCGAAACGCCGGGCCTTGCCGGGCAGACCGAGGTGCGCACATTGCTCTATGCCGCGCTGCTGCTGGCCGATGAAGTGGCAGAAGGACAGAAAGCGACCAAAGGGCACCAAACGGCCCCGAACATGGCCGAACCGCTCGAAAATCTGGCTGAAAGGCTCGAATTGCTCGCCGCCAGACTTGAGGGATCAGCTGCGGCTTCCTAGATTGGCGATGGCGGAGCTGCCCGGCACGAGCCTTCGAACATCCCTGAGGCTATAAGCAATCCATGGGAGCTGTCCCTACCTGAACCCTGGTTCAGGATATACGGTGCCCACCTGACGTCAGGCGTCAGAGGATTTCCCGGCAAACGACCCATGGTGGTTCCGCTTCCTGCCCCTGCCCTACGCAGCGGCGGGCGCAAGGAACAGGGCATGACGACGACCTCCCCCGACATCACCGCCCGAAAGGCCGCGCTGCGCAAGGAGTTGCGCGCGCGTCGCCGTGCCCATGCCGCAGCCTTGCCGCGCGAAGTGAGAGCGCTGGTGTTCAACCGCCCGCCGCGCCCCGTGCTCGATATGATCCCCCAAGGCGCCACCATCGGCCTCTACCGCGCCGATCCGGGCGAGGCGCCGTCGGCCCGCTACATCCGGCATTTCTTCGAGGGCGGGCACACCATTGCCCTGCCCCGCATCACCACGCTTGCCGAGCCAATGCGGTTCCATCACCACACCGACCCGTTCGGGGAAAGCGATCTGGAGGAAGGCCCGCTGGGCCTGCGCCAGCCTGCCGCCAGCGCGCCCGAACTGGTGCCAAACGTGCTGTTCATGCCGCTGGTCGGCTTTACGGCGCGGGGCGAGCGGCTTGGGCAGGGCGGCGGATTTTACGACCGCTGGCTGGCTGCCAACCCTTCCACGCTCGCCATTGGCATGGCGTGGGACGTGCAGGAAGTCGATTCGCTGCCGCTGGAGGATCACGATATGCCGCTAGCCGCCATCATCACGCCGACTCGCATATTGGGCCCATTCTGATGCGCAAGGAGCCGACCTGGCGAATCCCCATCGGAATGCTGGCGCTGCTGGCGGGAATCCTGATCTATGCGCTGGCCGTGATGTGGGCGTCCGACTGGATCGGGCAGCTGCACGTTGCATTCCAAACGGTGATCTATCTGGTGCTGGGCGTAGCCTGGCTGCTGCCGCTGCGCCGTTTCCTGATCTGGATGGAAACCGGCCGCTGGGGCTGACCCTTTCAGGCAGAAAAAGGACGACCGGGAATGGGCTGCAACAGCAACCAATCATCCCCGGATTGTCCGAAATTTCCCAAGTGGCGCGAGTGACGGGACTTGAACCCGCGACCCTCGGCGTGACAGGCCGATACTCTAACCAACTGAGCTACACCCGCGCATCTTTGCGATAGCACCGCTTGGGAGACGCGCCTCTAAGGCCTGCTTTTCGGGCTGTCAACCGGCTGAAACGCCGCTTTCGAAAAACCTGCCCTCACACCGCCACCGGTGCGCGGATAACCCCCTGCGGGGCATAGTCGCGCACCTCGAAATCGTCCGCACGGTAGCCAAAAATCGAATCCGGCTGACGCAGCAGATGCAGCGTCGGCTGCCCCGAAGGTTCACGCGAAAGCTGTTCTTCCACCAGATGCGCGTGGTTGAGATAGAGGTGCGTGTCGCCCCCCATCCACACCAGTTCGCCCGGCTCATACCCCGTCTGCGCCGCCATCATGCGGGTGAGAATCGTCGCCCCCACCAGATTGAAGGGCAGGCCCAGCGCCACATCGCAGCTCCTCTGATACAAAATGCAGCTCAGCCGATTGCCGGAAACATGAAACTGATAGGTCTTGTGGCACGGCGGCAAGGCCATCCGGTCAAGCTCCGCCACATTCCACCCTTCGATGATATGGCGGCGGCTGCCCGGATTGCTGCGCAGGCTTTCCACCACCTGCGCCACCTGGTTGATTCCAGGGCCGCGGGTGTATTTGCCATCGGGGCCATACTGGTAAGTCGGCCAGTCCACCCATTGCTTGCCGTAAACCGGCCCAAGATCGCCCCATTGTTTGGCGAACGCCTCGTCCGCCACAATCCGCGCCTCGAAATCGCCTTGCGCAATATCATCTCCGGTTGCCTTGCGGTATTTCGCCAGCGGCCAATCGCTCCATATCGTGACGCCCTGTTGCAGCAGCGGGCGGATATTGGTGTCGCCGGTCAGGAACCACAGCATCTCGCGCGCCGCGGCTTTCCAGAAAACGCGCTTGGTGGTGAGAAGGGGAATCCGGCCGTCCGAAAGGTCGAACCGCAATTGCGTGCCAAAGATCGCGCGCGTGCCAACTCCCGTGCGGTCAATCCGCTCGTCACCTTCGGCCCAGATGCGGCGCATCAGGTCCAGATATTGCCATTCGAAGTGCATGGGATCAGGTCGGTCGGCGTGTGTCATGGGCCAAGGGGCTAACACCGCGCGTGCGGCCTTTCCACCCTGCGGACAATCTATTCCCCGAACCTTCCAATACCTCCTTGCAAGTGCAAATCTTGCTCTCTATAGGCTCGCGCCTGCCTCCGGGGGCCTGGTCATTTGAGCCGGGCCATTTGGAAGTCCGGTCGGGGAGTAGCTCAGCCTGGTAGAGCACTGTCTTCGGGAGGCAGGGGCCGGAGGTTCGAATCCTCTCTCCCCGACCATTTTCCTGCCATTTTCACGAAACACGCAGGCCCGCTGGGTTTTCAGCGGCGCTGCTGGAACGTAACGGCTGCAACAATTCCGTCGCAAAAGGGTGGATCACGCCTTGTCTTTGTGCCCTGCGATTGCCATTGGAGGCAGCGCCTGCCCACCCTTGCGAAAAGCAGCACCCAGTTCATGACCAATCTGACCCATCCCTTCCTCGACCTCGACGGCGACAAGCTGCGCGAGGAATGCGGCATTTTCGGTGTTATCGGCCTTGCCGATGCGGCAGCCACCTGCGCGTTGGGGCTGCACGCATTGCAGCATCGCGGGCAGGAAGCGGTCGGCATCACCAGCTTTGACGGAACCGAATTCTTCACCCGGCGCGGGCTTGGCCATGTGGCGGAAAACTTCGCCAGCGGCGAATCGGTGGCTGAATTGCCGGGCATGATGGCGGCGGGCCATGTGCGCTATTCCACCACCGGCGGTTCCAATATGCGCAATGTGCAGCCGCTCTATGCCGATCTGGCCAGCGGCGGCTTTGCCGTTGCGCATAACGGCAATATCTCGAATGCGCGCAAATTGCGGCAGGAACTGGTTGAAAAGGGGGCGATCTTCCAGTCGACCTCTGACACCGAAGTCATCATCCACCTCGTCGCCACCAGCCGTTACCCCACCATGATGGACAAGCTGGTGGACGCGCTGCGTCTGCTCGAAGGCGCCTATGCGCTGATCGTGATGACGCCGCGCGGGATGATGGCCTGCCGCGATCCGCTGGGCATTCGCCCGCTGGTGATGGGGCGGCTGGGTGACGCGACCGTCTTCGCCAGCGAAACCGTGGCGTTTGACGTGGTGGGCGCGCAGTTCATCCGCCAGATCGAGCCGGGCGAATTCGTCGAGGTCGATTTTGACGGCACTTTGCGCACCAGCCGCCCCTTTGGCGACGTGCGCCCACGCCCCTGCATTTTCGAGCACGTCTATTTCAGCCGGCCCGATTCGATCTTCAACGAACGCTCGGTCTATGCCAGCCGCCGCGCCATCGGCATGGAATTGGCAAAAGAAGCGCCGGTGGAGGCCGATCTGGTGGTGCCGGTGCCCGACAGCGGCGTGCCGGCGGCCATCGGCTATTCGCAGGAATCGGGCATCCCGTTCGAACTGGGCATTATCCGCAGCCATTATGTCGGCCGCACCTTTATCCAGCCGGGCGATGGCGCACGCCATTCCAGCGTGGCGCGCAAGCACAACGCCAACCGCGCGATCGTGGAAGGCAAGCGCATCGTGCTGATCGACGATTCGATCGTGCGCGGCACCACCAGCCTCAAGATCGTGCAGATGATGCGCGATGCCGGCGCCAAGGAAGTGCATTTCCGCGTCGCCAGCCCGCCTACGGGCCACGGCTGCTATTACGGGGTCGATACGCCCGAACGCTCCAAGCTGCTGGCTGGCCGGATGGATCTGCCCGCCATGCGCGAATTCATCCAGGCGGATAGCCTTGCCTTCATCTCGATTGACGGGCTGTATCGCGCGGTAGGCCTTGCGGGGCGCGACAATGGCTGCCCGCAATATTGCGATGCGTGCTTTACCGGGGATTACCCCACCTCGCTGACCGACCTTGCCCTGCGCCAGGACGAGGAAGCGCAGCTCAACCTGCCAGTGGGCAAGGTGGCCTGATCATGACCGATCGTATTGCCAAGCCGCTGGAAGGCCAGGTCGCGCTTGTTACTGGCGCAAGCCGCGGGATCGGGGCCGAAACCGCGAAGGCGCTGGCGGCGGCGGGCGCGCACGTCGTGCTGGCCGCGCGCAAGGTGAAGGATCTGGAAGCCGTCGAGGACGCCATTCACGAGGCGGGCGGCACCTCCACCATCGCGCCGCTCGACCTGATTGAAGGCGATTCGATTGCGCGGCTGGCGCAGGCGATTGCGCAGCGGTGGGACCGGCTGGACATTCTGGTGATCAACGCCGCCATGCTGCCCTCGCTCACCCCGGTGACGCAGATCGATCCCAAGCAGTTCAGCACCGCCATCACGCTCAACGTGCTCGCCACACAGGCCCTGCTCGCCAATTGCGATCCGCTGCTGAAGCGCAGCAAGAATGCGCGCGTGATCGGCCTGACCAGTTCGGTGGGCGCGGAACCACGCGCCTTTTGGGGCGCCTATGGCGCGACCAAGGCGGCATTTGACACGCTGCTGTCGTGTTATGGGCAGGAAGTGGGGCGGATTTCGGACATTCGCGTTGCCATTCTCGACCCCGGCGCAACCCGCACCGCCATGCGTGCGCGCGCCTATCCGGGCGAAGATCCGCAAAGCGTGAAACCTCCGCAAGTGGTGGCGCAAAGGATTGTGGAACTTGCACAAAACGGGTTCGCCAATCTGGTGCGCGAAAGAGTGGGAATCCCGGCTTAACCACATTTGGCAAGCGCGCGGTAAGCAGCCTCGATCATCCTGTGCAAAGCAGACAGGTTAACGAGCGAGTACCAAGCATGAACCCCATTCACGAGCTTCGCAGTCGCTATGACATGGCGGCGCAGGAAGACCGCTCTGCCCCGCGCACGCGCATCCTGATTCCCGCGCAATTGCGGGCAAGCGGGATGCGTGCGTTTCAGACGGTGGTGAATGACCTGTCGCTTTCCGGCTTTTCCGCCACCGCGCTCACCCGGATGCACCCCGGATCGATCTGCTGGCTGACACTGCCCGGCCTCGAATCGCTGCAGGCGGAGGTGATCTGGTGGCAAGACAGCCAGTGCGGCTGCGCCTTTGCCAATCTGCTGTCGCCCATCGTGCACGACAACATCCTCGCCCGGTATCGCGGCGATGGGGTTTATCGCCGCTAAGGCGGGGTAACGGGCACTGCCGCGCGCACCGCCGCATAAAAGGCTTCACGCCCCGCCCAATATTCGCGCGCGCTGGCGACAGGCCAATTGCCGTTGGTGGCGATCACCAATCGGCGCGCGGGGTCGATATAGATGCCCTGCCCGAAGATGCCCTGCGCAGCGAACGAACCATTGTCATAGGTCCACCACTGGAAGCCATAGCCGCGGCCCGCTTCGCCAATATCGGCCTGCTTTGTTCCCGCGCTGGCAAACCAGTCGGCGGGCACCACCTGATCGCTTCCGATTCGCCCGCCATCCAGCACGAAAAGGCCAAACCGCGCCATGTCGCGCGTGGCGGCCTGGATGCAGCAGCCGCTTATCTCGTGCCCGGTCGCGCCAAGCAACCAGGTGGCATCCTGCTCCATCCCCGCGCGCGCCCAGATCTTTTCGGACAGATATTCCGCCAATGGCTTGCCCGTGGCCGAACTGACCAGCACCCCCAGCAAATTGGTCTCGCCCGTCTTGTAGAGCCATTTTTCCCCCGCCGGCGCCTCACGCGGAAGGCTGCGCATATAGCTGACCGTGGCATCAATTCCCGGCGCGGGATCGTGCGCGTTGAACCGCGCGACATCCGATTGCGGATCGCCGTAATCCTCGTTCCAGGCCACGCCGCTGGTCATGGTGAGGAGCTGGCGCACGGTCACATCGTCATAGGTCGAGCCTTGCAGATCAGGGATATAGGCGCTGACCTTGTCATCAAGGCTGCGGATTGCGCCGTCCTGCAGCGCCGCTCCCACCAGAGTCGAGGTAAGGCTTTTCGCCACCGAAAAGCTCGTCCAGCGCCCTTCCGGCCCGAAGCCGAGGCCGTAGCGTTCGAGAACGAGCTTCCCATCCACCAGCACCACCAGCGCCGCCACGCGTTGCCGCGTCAAATAGGCGTCGAGGTCGAAATCGAGCGCCAGCGGATCGCCCGGTGGAAGCGCACGCACCGGGCCGTCACCCCGCGAAATCACGCGGCTGTCCACCAGCCAGCCCAGCCGGTCGAGCATCCGGAAACCCGCGTCGCGCTGCGCATCGCTCCAGAACAGGATATCGGTGTCGGTCGGCGCGCTCGCCACCAAGGCGCGCATATCGCGGTCGAGCGACAGCCAGCCCACGCCGCCCAATGCGGCCAGCGCCGCCAGCACCATCAGCGCGCGTTTCATGCCGCCTTCACCAGCGTCACCTGGCTGACGGTAATGCCACCGCCGCGAAAGCCGCCTTCGCAATATTGCAGGTAATAGCGCCACAACCGGCAGAAGCGGGCATCGAACCCTGCGGGCAGGCGCCCTTCCCTCGCGGCCGCGTCGAATCGCTCGCGCCAGCTTTTCAGCGTTTCGGCATAATCCAGACCGAAATCCTCAGAATCGCGCCATTCCAGCCCGCGCGCCTCGGCCAGCGCGCGGAACTCGGACGTGCGTATCAGCAAGCCGCCGGGGAACACATAAGCCTGAATGAAATCGGCGTTGCGGGCATAGCCGTCGAACAGCTCCTCCTGCATGGCGATGAACTGGATCGCGGCGCGTCCGCCAGGCTTCAGGTTGCGCGCCACGCAGTCCATGAAGGTGGGCCAGTATTCGCGGCCCAGCGCCTCCACCATTTCCACGCTGACAATGGCGTCGAACTGGCCGGAGACATCGCGGTAATCCTGCTTGCGGAAATCCACGCCCGGATGGTGCCGGCGGGCAAAGGCGAGTTGTTCGTCCGACAGGCTGATCGCGGTGACACGGGTGCCCCGCCCGGCAAAATGGCCCGCCAGCCCGCCCCAGCCGCAGCCGATTTCCAGCATGGAGTCCGGCTGGCCCACTCGCTCCGCCAGCCGCGCCCATTTGCGCCGCTGCGCCGCTTCCAGACCGTCATCCGCCATCCGATAGGCGCTCGAATAGCTCATCGTCGGATCGAGCCAGGTGGCGTAGAAATCATTGCCCAGATCGTAATGTGCATGGATGTTGCGCGCCGCCTGCGCCCGCGTATTGCGTTTCAGCCAATGCAGCGCCGCGCCTGCCACGCGCCACGGCCCCTTGGCGCGGCCCGTCTCGCCCAGCGCTACACCGTTCGCCATGAACAGCGCGAACAGCGGCACAGGATCGGGGCTGTCCCATTCACCCGCTTCCCACGCCTGATACCAGCCGGCCGATCCGCCGGTGGCAAGCCGCACGAGCGCGCGCCAGTCCTTCAGATCGACGCGGCATTCGAAACCCGGCGCGCGACCACCCAGCGTGCGGTGCGTCCCATCGGGCAGGCGGGCATGGATCGCGCCGGTTTCCAGCCCCGCATCGATCCGGTCGAGCATGGCGGAAAAGCCGGGCGACAGCAGACGCGCCAAAGGGCCGGGCCGCGCCCCGAAATGCCTTCCGGCGTCCAGCAGCTCCGCTCCCCTCGATGCCATGATCTGCTTATGCGCCCGCCCCTTGGCAGAGGCAAGATCAGCCCTTCATCGCCTTATAGGCAGCCAGTGCCCGCTCGCGCCCTTCCCTGTGGCCGATCACCGGCGCGGGGTAATCGCGCGGGCGGCAGTGGAAGCTTTCGGGATCGTGGACATAGGGGTCTGACAGCTTGGCGAGTTCAGGCACCCATTGGCGAATATAGGCCCCCGCATCGAACTTCTCACTCTGGCTGAGCGGAGCCATGATGCGTACAAACATATTGCTGTCGACGCCCGTGCCCGAAACCCATTGCCAGTTGGTGGCGTTGCTGGGGTAATCGGCATCGACCAGCGTATCCCAGAACCACGCTTCCCCCTGCCGCCAGTCGATCAACAGGTGTTTGACGAGGAAACTGGCCGCGATCATCCGCACGCGGTTGTGCATCCAGCCGGTGTGCCAGAGCTGGCGCATCCCGGCATCGACAATCGGGTATCCGGTGCGGCCCTGCTGCCACGCGGCCAGGTCTGCGGCGGCGGAATCGTCCGTATCGGGATTGCGCCACAGGCCGTCATCATAGCCATCGCGGTAGGATCGCGCGCCGTAATCGGGGAATTGCTGCACCAGATTGGCGGCGTAATCGCGCCAGATCAGTTCGGCCTTGAAGAAGCCCGGCCCCTGCCCCTCCATCCCCGCGATCGCGTGCCATAATTGGCGCGGGGAGACTTCCCCAAAATGGAGGTGCGGGGACAGGCGCGATGTGCCGTCGATGGAGGGCATTTCACGGTCCTGCCGATAGGGGCCGAGAATCGCCTTGAACGCCTCCATCCGTGCCAGCGCGGCGGCGCTGCCCGGCGTCCATGCCTCGTGAAAGCCGCCCGCCCAATCGGGCTTGGTCGGCAGCAAGGCCCAATCGCTCAGCTTGTCCGAGACAGGCCAGCTTTCGGGTGCGGACAGCTTGGGCGCGGGCAGCACATCGACATCGCCAATCGCATCCATCAGCGCGTTCTTGAACGGGGTGAAGATCTTGTAGGGCGTGCCCCCGCCCGTCCGCAGCGAACCGGGCGGCAGCAGATACAGCCCGTCATAGAGGCGCAGATCGACCGCCTTCGCCAGTTCCTTTTCGGCCATGCGCCACCACGGCTCCACATGGCGCAGGGCATGGATGGCACCAGCGCCGGTTTCTTGCGTCAGCGCCGCCAGCACATCTGCCGCCTTGCCCCGCCGCAGGATGAGGCGCGAACCCTGCGCTTCCAGCTCCTTCGCGAGCGCTTCAAGCGAATGATGCAGCCACCAGCGGCTCGCCGCGCCCATGCGGCGGTGCCGGGGGGTCTCATCATCCAGCACATAGACCGGTATCACCGGGCCGAGCGCGGCGGCGGCATGAAAGGCGGCCTGATCGGCCAGACGCAGATCGCGCCGCAGCCAGACGATGTGGGGCTTGCTCAAGACACTACTCCGCCGGTGGCGGGGCGCAGGCGTGATCGGGCAGAACGACCGTGAACCCGCCTGAGGCGCGCCCCATATAGCGCGCGTCGGTTAAAGTGCAGGTGCCGTCCTCGGCAACACGGACCAAAGGCGTGCGCGACCAGAACAGGAAAGGTGCAGCTCTGGGCTCCAGCGCCGCCAGCACCGGCTTGTCTGCATCGGTCAGGGTGAGCAGACCCACCTCCTGCCCGCCCACATTGTAGCGGCCGCTGCCGCCAACGATCATCTCGCGCTGCCAGAACATCACTGGCGGCGGGCTGGCAATCACTACGTCGCCCTGCCCTGCCAGCGCGCGTTCACTGGCATGGGTAATCCCGGCATTGAGGCCGATATAGGCCAGCATCACCGCCATTGCGGCGCGCGCAGGGCTTTGCCATGCGCCGCCCGCCTTTTCCCGCCGCAGCGAGAACCACACTCCGAAAATCAGCAGCGCCCACAGCCAGATGTCGATGATGAACAGCACATCGCCATAGAACCAGCGCGACGAAAACGGCTCCAGCAGGTGGATGCCGTAGACATTCATCCAGTCGAGCGCCGGATGGCTGAGGCAGCCAATCAGGCCGAGGATGTAGAGCCATGCAAAGTTGACCGGCAGGCGGCTCTCAGGTCGCTTGCCACGCTTCGCCTGCCACCGATCAAAGCCGTAAAGCAGCCCCGCCAGCACCAGCGGCAGCAGGAACCACGCCGGCGGGCCGTGCGTAATGCCGCGCCGGAAGGCCAGATGCTCCACCCCGTCGAGCCAGAAGAAACACGCCGCATCCACATCGGGCAAATTCGCCCCGATGATGAGCGCGGGCATGGCAAGCCCGGTCTTGCGCTTCAGCCCGCACTGCCCAAGCAGCGCGCCGGTGAGCGAATGGGTGAGATTATCCATTCCGGCGCGCGTCCGTCAGATCAGGCCGGATGCCCTTCATTCGCGCGGGATTTTTCTTCCACTGTCCAGGTTTGCCCCTTGGCCAGCAGCTTGGCGAGGCTGGGCACCTTGCCTTCGCTGGCGCGGGCGCGTTCGTCGGCCACGGCTTCTTCAAAAGTGGGGCGCGGATCGTCGTAAATCACGCCCAGCGCCATCGGGAAGGGGCCAAACGGCAGTTCCACCAGCATATGCGCGATCGATCGGTTGCGGACATTGTGCACCAGCACGCCCGCCGCCTGCCAATCCCCGTCCACCACATCGACCACCTTCAGTTCCAGCAGATCACGGTCAAGCGCGATGCCCTTGGTGCCGCCCGCGAACAGCATCGGCTCCCCGTCGGCCAGCCACAACTGGCGATCCTCCGCCCCCTTGGGCGCGGCGAAATCGTTGAACACATCCTTGTTGTAGACGATGCAGTTCTGGAAAATCTCGATAAAGGCCGCGCCCTGGTGCGCATGGGCGGCTTTCAGCACATCGGGCAGGTTCTTCGATACGTCAAAGCCGCGCGCCACGAACCGCGCGCCCACGCCCAGCGCAAAGGCGCAGGGGTTGGCAGGCCGGTCGACCGAGCCGATCGGCGTCGACGGGCTTTTGGTGCCGATGCGGCTGGTGGGCGAATATTGCCCCTTGGTCAGGCCGTAAATCTCGTTGTTGAACAGCATGATCTGCATATTCACATTGCGGCGCAGCACATGCATCATGTGGTTGCCGCCAATGGACAGGCCATCGCCGTCCCCCGTCACCAGCCACACATCCAGCGCCGGATTGGCCAGCTTGATGCCGGTGGCAAAGGCCGGCGCGCGGCCGTGGATCGTGTGGAAGCCGTAGGTTTCCATGTAATAGGGGAAACGGCTGGAACAGCCGATGCCGGACACGAACACGGTGTTCTTCGGATCTGCGCCCAGTTGCGGCAAGGTGCGCTGCACCGCTTTGAGGATCGCATAGTCCCCGCAGCCGGGGCACCAGCGCACTTCCTGATCGGTTTCCCAATCCTTCAGCGTGGTTTCGACCTTGGTCATCTCGTTCATTGCGCGTCTCCGCCCGCCTTCAGCGAGCCATCGTCGTGCCCGCTTTCGGGCGTGGGCAATTGTTGGCGATTGGCGGGCACTTCGCCGCCTTCGTTATTGGCAATCCCATCGAAGAAGCGGTCAATCGCCGCATCCAGTTCGGCAATCTGGAACGGCTGGCCGCTCGTCTTGGTCAGGCTCACCGCATCGATCAGCAATTGGTCGCGGATGACGGTCTTGAACTGGCCGGTATTCATTTCCGGCATCAGCACATGGTCGAACCCGCGCAGCAGATCGCCCAGATTTGCGGGCAGCGGATGAATATTGCGCACATGGATATGGCTGACCGCACGGCCCTTCTTGCGCGCATTGTCGACGGCACGGCGGATCGGGCCATAGGTGCTGCCCCAGCCCACCACCGCCAGCGCGCCGGTTTCCTCGCCCAGCGTCACCTGCTGGTCGGGCACGGCGATATTGTCGATCTTCGCCTTGCGGGCATCGGTCATCGCCTGGTGGTTTTCGGGCGAGTAATCGATGTTGCCGGTATCCACCTTCTTCTCGATCCCGCCAATGCGGTGCATCAGGCCCGGCGTGCCCGGCTTGATCCACGGCCGCGCACCCTTTTCGTCACGCTTGTAGGGAAGCAGGACATCGCCCGCATTCTTCTCTTGCAGGAACTTGACCTTGAACGGCGCGAACGTTTCGGGATCGGGCACTTTCCACGGCTCGGCCGCATTGGCGATATAGCCATCGGTCAGCAGCATCACCGGGGTCATGTATTCCACCGCAATGCGGCACGCCTCGATCGCGCATTCGAAGGCATCGGACGGGCTGCGCGCGGCAATCACTGGCATGGGCGCATCGCCGTTGCGGCCATAGACCGCCTGATACAGATCGCTCTGTTCTGTCTTGGTGGGCAGGCCCGTGGACGGCCCGCCGCGCTGGCTGTTCACGATGACCAGCGGCAGCTCGGTCATGATGGCAAGGCCCATCGCCTCGCCCTTCAGCGCGATGCCGGGGCCGGACGAACTGGTCACGCCAAGGCTGCCCGCATAGCTGGCGCCAATCGCGGCGCAGATCGCGGCAATCTCGTCCTCGGCCTGGAAGGTGGTGACGCCAAACTCCTTCAGCCGCACCAGATAATGCAGGATCGAGGATGCGGGCGTGATCGGATAGCCGCCAAAGAACATCTCAAGGCCCGCCAATTGCGCGCCTGCCACAAGGCCAAGGCTGACCGATTCCGCGCCTGTGATCGTGCGGTAGAGGCCCGGCGCGGCGGGGACGGGATCGATATGCAGCTTCTTCAGCGGGCCCGACAATTCCGCCGTCTCGCCATAGGCGTGCCCTGCATTGAGCGCCGCGATATTGGCGGCGGCGATATCGGGCTTGGTCTTGAACTTGGCGTTCAGCCAGTCAATCAGCGGCTGCCGGTCGCGGTCGAACATCCACAGCGCCAGCCCCAGCGTCCACATATTCTTGGACCGCAGCGCATCCTTGTTGCCAAGGCCAAAGGGCTTCACCGCCTCAATCGTGAGCGCGGAAATGTCAAAGGCCAGCACGTTCCACTGGGCAAGACTGCCGTCTTCCAGCGGGTTGGTATCGTATTTCGCCTTTTCGAGGTTGCGCTTGGTAAACTCCCCGCTGTCGGCAATGATGAGGCCGCCGGGCTTGAGCGCGCCCACATTCACCTTCAGTGCCGCCGGGTTCATCGCCACAAGCACATCGGGCGCGTCACCGGCGGTGCTGATCTCGCGGCTGCCGAAATTGATCTGGAAGGCCGACACGCCGAACAGCGTGCCCTGCGGCGCGCGGATTTCCGCCGGAAAATCGGGGAAGGTCGCAAGGTCATTGCCCGCCAGCGCGGTGGACAGGGTGAACTGCCCGCCGGTCAGCTGCATACCGTCGCCGCTATCCCCGGCAAAGCGCACGACGACGCTGTCCGGAGCGGTGTCCTGAGTTGCGGAAAGCGCGGGTTCGGCCATCTGGGTTGCCATTATCAATTCCTGCTTGCGCGTCTGCGCGCCGGTTTCATCTACCACGGGGCAGATTCCTGTCGCGCTGCCCTATGGTCCTGCCCCCTATGGGCCAGCCTTTGCCGGGGCAATCAAGTTTTTCTGTTCGGCCCGCAATCGGGCGATGGAATTGCCGCTCCGCTTTGGTTATCGCACCCCGCATGACCAATCCAGACCCTGCTCTCTACCGTCCATGCGTTGGCTGCATGATGGTGAACCCTGCCGGACTTGTCTTTGTGGGCAAGCGGATCGACGGGGCCGATACCGATTTCTGGCAGATGCCGCAGGGCGGTGTTGATCCGGGCGAGGATCTGGAAGCGGCCATGCTGCGCGAACTGGAGGAGGAAGCCGGCGTTGCGCCGCGCCTTCTTTCCATCCTGGGCAATCTGGGGCGTGAGCTGTTTTACGACCTGCCGCCCGAACTGAAAGGCAAGCTGTGGAAGGGCCGCTATATCGGCCAGCGGCAAAGCTGGTATCTGGCGCGCTTTGCCGGCGCGGACAGCGATATCGACATCGCCGCGCACAAGCACCCGGAATTCTGCGAATGGAAATGGGTAGAACCCGACGCGCTGCCGCGCCTGATCGTGCCGTTCAAGCGCCCGGTTTACGAGGAAGTGCTGGCGGGCTTTCGCAACCTTATCTGAACGCTCAGTTCGCGGTCACGCCCGCATCGGGATTGACCGCCTCGGCGGTCAGCACACGCGGAAGCGGGCCGCGCGCGATGGCTGCGGCAAGGCTCGCCGTCTCCGGGCATTCCGCGCCGCAGAGCGTTTCCAGCCGGGACAGATTTTCGCGTGCATTGGCGAGCGCGCCCTTTTCCGCCAGCGCTTCCCCCTCGCCAGCCAGTGCAGCGAGATTATCCGGATCGCGGGCAAGCGCGCGGCGGTAATACATGATGGCCTTGCCCGGCAGCCCCACGCTGCGCGACGCATCGGCAAGGTCGATATAGAGCGCGCCATATGCCGGATCGATCGCCAGCGCCGCCTCGAACGCATCAATCGCGCCCTGTGCATCGCCTGCATCCAGCAGAGCGCGACCATCCGCCTGCAAGGCCACGGCGCGCGGATCGGGCTGCGGCCCCTGCGCCAGAAGCGCGCTGGAACTCACCGCGAACAACAGCGCCACGGCAAGGGCGGCGGGGGTGTGGCGCATCACGAACTCCTTGATTGATGGCCAGTGGATCTTTGGCCAATCGGGCGAAACCGAAAAGGACATATCCGGGCCAATTATCATGCGCGCGCTAAACAGGCGATGAAAAATCCGTCCGTCCCGTCATGGTGCGGCGTCAGGCGCAGGCCCGGCCCGCGCGGCATTCCGAGCGGCACATCGGGCCTTGTCGCCTCGAATGCGGAATTACGCCCAAGGAAGGCGGCCGCCTGCCCTGCCCCTTCCTCGTCGAGCAGCGAACAGGTGACATAGACCAGCCGCCCGCCGGGCTTCACCAGCGCGGCTGCGATGTCGAGCAAGCGGGCCTGCAGGGCGGTCAGCCTCTCCAGTTCGCGCGGGGTCAACCGCCAGCGGCTTTCGGGATTGCGGCGCCATGTGCCCGTGCCCGAACACGGCGCATCCACCAGCACGAGATCGGCCTTGCCCTGCCAGTCCGCCAGCGCCTCTGCCTCGCGGCCAGGATCGAGCAGCAGCGTGTGCGCAATCTGCGCGCCTGCGCGTTCGGCACGAGGGGCCAGCTGTCCCAGTCGGCGGCGATCGGTATCGCAGGCGATCAGCGTGCCCTGATTGCCCATCGCGGCGGCCAGCGCCAGCGTCTTGCCTCCTGCCCCTGCGCACAGGTCGATCACCGTTTCACCAGCTTGAGGCCCTGCGGCAAGGCAGGCAAGCTGGCTGCCCGCATCCTGCACTTCGATCAGCCCTTGGGCAAAGGCGGGCCATTGTTCGACCATGGTGCCTGCGGGCAAGCGCAGCGCGCCGGGCACCGGCAGGCTCTCCGCCTCTACCGGCAGCACCAGTGCAGCAGGATCGGCCTGAAGGCGGTTCACCCGAATGTCGAGCGGCGCACGAGCCAGCAGCGCAGCGGCCTCGTCCCCGCTGATGCCTGATGCTGCCAGCCTTTCTTCCAGCCAAGCCGGGGCGATGCCGGGCTGCGCGGCCACTTCGTTGCTGCCAATCGGCGCAGGCGCATGGGCCGATCCGTCGAACAGAGCTGCCAATTGTGGATCGCGTTGCGCCAAAAGCAGCATGGCCGCGCGCCCGCTGGCGGGAATCGGCCCGCAGGTGCGGATCGCGGCATAGACCAGATCGCGGATCGCGCGCCGGTCCTTCGATCCGGCATAGCGGTTGCCGCGCGCCCAATCCGCCAGGATGCGATCGGCCGGAGCGCCCTGCGCCGCCGCAGCGGCGATGACCGCATCGAGTATCTCGATGGCCGATTGCAGGCGGGCGGCGGGGGTCACGCCCCGTTACCGCGTCGGATAATTCGGCGCCTCGCGCGTGATGGAGACATCGTGCACATGGCTTTCCGAAAGGCCCGCATTGGTAATGCGGATAAAGCGCGCACGCTCTTTCAGCTCGGCAATCGTGGCGCTGCCGGTATAGCCCATCGCCGCCTTGATCCCGCCCACCAGCTGGTGCACCACATCGCGTGCCGGGCCCTTATAAGGCACCTGCCCCTCGATCCCTTCGGGCACCAGCTTCATCTGGTCCTTGATGTCCTGCTGGAAATAACGGTCGGCGCTGCCGCGCGCCATCGCGCCCACGCTGCCCATGCCGCGATAGGCCTTGTAGGCGCGGCCCTGATACAGGAACGTCTCGCCCGGCGCTTCCTCGGTTCCGGCCAGCAGGCTGCCGATCATCACCGCGCTGGCGCCGGCGGCCAGAGCCTTGGCGGCATCGCCGCTGGTGCGCAGACCGCCATCACCGATCACCGGCACATCGCCCGCTGCGCTCGCCGCTTCCATGATTGCGGTCAGCTGCGGCACACCCACGCCCGCGACGATGCGGGTGGTGCAGATCGAGCCGGGCCCGATGCCGACCTTTACCGCGTCCGCGCCTGCATCCACCAGCGCCTTGGTCGCCTCGGCCGTGGCGACATTGCCGGCGATGACCTGCACGGCATTGGACAGCTTCTTCACGCGCTCCACCGCACGGGCCACGTCCTTGTTATGGCCGTGCGCGGTGTCGATCACGATCACATCGCATTCGGCATCCACCAGCGCTTCGGTGCGGGCAAAGCCCTTGTCGCCAATCGTGGTCGCCGCCGCAACGCGCAGGCGCCCCGTGCCATCCTTGGTGGCATCGGGATGCAGCACCGCCTTTTCGATGTCCTTCACCGTGATCAGCCCCACGCAGTGATAGGCATCGTCCACCACCAGCAGTTTTTCGATGCGGCGGGCATGGAGCAGGCGGCGTGCTTCCTCCTGGCTGACACCTTCGGATACCGTGGCCAGATTCTCGCGCGTCATCAGCTCGCGCACCGGCTGCATCGGATTGTCGGCAAAGCGTACATCGCGGTTGGTGAGAATACCCACCAGCTTGCCACTCGCATCGACCACCGGAATCCCGCTGATGCGGTTCTGCATCATCAGCGCCTGCGCCTCGCCCAGCGTGGCATCGGGGTGAATGGTGATGGGATTGATCACCATCCCGCTTTCAAACCGCTTCACCCGGCGCACCGCAGCGCATTGCTCCTCGATCGTGAGATTGCGGTGGAGCACGCCGATGCCGCCCAGCTGCGCCATGACGATGGCCATCTCGGCTTCGGTCACGGTGTCCATCGCAGCGGAAAGAACCGGAATGTTGAGCGCGATCCCCCGCGTCAGCCGTGTCCGCGTGCTGGCCTGGCTGGGCACAATATCGCTCTCGCCCGGCCGCAGAAGGACGTCGTCGAAAGTAAGGCCGGTTTCGATTTCCATGGGTGCCACCTGAGTGTTGCGCGCGTGTCGATTCGTGGCGGCCCATGTAACCGCACCCTGTGACAATCGCTAGGGGGACGGCAAACATTCCTGTCCCCGCATTACCAGCGCTTTTGCGCCCCGACAGCGCCCCGCGGCACACCCCGGTGTGTTCTTTGCCGCGCTGGTTGTAATCGGGGCTTATGGTAGCCATATCAAAGACTGCGGCCAGTCGAAATTGAGACGGTTCAGAGCGTCCGCCAAGGTACGCCATTTCCTTTTCATTGCATCTTCCGGTTGCGGCCGCGGTCAATTCTGGCGCGCGCATAATATGCATTGGAAACAGCCATGGTCTTGTTCGGCAACATTACTTCGTATGACAGCGTCAAGGGTGTCGGCGTTATCTCACCCGAAAAAGGGGGGGAGGATCTGGCTTTCAAGAAAGGCGATCTTCAACAGCAGGCGCGCGATCCTGAACTGGAGCAGCGCTACCGCTATGAAACCGTCCACCTTGATGTCGGGCGTATGCGCGCGGTGAACCTGCGCCAGGTGTATCAGGGACAAGTCAGCCAGGGGCCGGCAACCGCTGGAAGCCACGAAAATCTCGTGCGGGATCAGGCGCGTCAGCAAAAAGGCTGACTGGACGCGCGGCCGGGGAAAAACCAACCCCGGCCGGTTCGCGCCGCTCTCGCCATCAGGAGAACCAGCCATGGACATGAACCAGTTGCTCTACAACCACCAGGCCGCGCTGATTGAGGCGGAGAGCGCTGATACGGCGGAAAGCCGCGAGTTGTCAGACCAGCGCGTGGGACATCATGGCGCGCGCATCACCGCCTTTCGCCGCGCCAACAACCTTTCCGAAACCGGCTGGCCCAAAGACGAACGGGGCGACGAGCAACTGGACAACAGCGGGACATAAGTAACGGCACTTCAGGACGCCACGCGCGGACCCCACAGGATCACGCCCGCCCCGATCAGGCAGATGGCGACCCCGGTCACATCCCATTTGTCAGGCCGAGTGCCTTCCACCGCCCACAGCCACACCAGCGCGGAAAGAATATAGATCCCGCCGTAAGCCGCATAGGTGCGCCCGGCATTGGCCGCCTCGGCAAGCGTCAGCAACCAGGCGAACAGACACAGGCTCGCCACGCCGGGGATCAGCCACAGCGGCGATTTGTCCAGCCGCGCCCATGCCCAGAAAGCAAAGCAGCCCGCAATCTCGGCAATCGCCGCGCCGATGAATGCGGGGATGGTCCAGTTCATTCCGCTGTCCAGCCGCCGTCAATGCTCATATTCGCGCCGTTGATATTCTGCGCCGCATCGCTGCACAGGAACACGGCCATCGCGGCCACCTCCTCCACGGTAACAAACTTCTTGGTCGGCTGCTTGGCCAGCAGGACATCGCGCATCACCTCCTCGCGCGTCAGGCCGCGCGCGGCCATCGTGTCCGGGATCTGGTTTTCGACCAGCGGCGTCCAGACATAGCCGGGGCTGACGCAATTGGCGGTAATCCCCGCCTCCGCCAGTTCCAGGCTGAGCACCTTTGTCAGCCCCGCCAGACCGTGCTTGGCGGCGACATAGGCGGCCTTGAACGGGCTGGCGACCAGCGAATGCGCGCTGGCAACATTGATGATGCGGCCCCAGCCCGCTGCCTTCATCTGCGGCACGGCCAGCCGCGCGGTATGAAACGCGGCCGACAGGTTGAGCGCGATGATCGCGTCCCATTTTTCCGGCGGGAAGCTCTCCACCGGGGCGACGTGCTGCATCCCGGCATTGTTGACGAGGATATCGACCTTCCCCGCCCCCGCCATCAGGATTTCCGCCCCTGCCGCCGTGGTCAAATCGGCCGGAATATGCGCAGCCGCCAGCTCCTGACACAGCGCCGCGATCGCCTCTGGCTCGCCAAAGCCGCTGAGCACGATATCGGCCCCTTCAGCTTTCAACGCGCGGGCAATCGCCAAACCGATGCCCGATGTGGAGCCGGTGATCAGCGCGCGTCTGCCAGCAAGGAACATTTGCGAATCCCGTCTATTGTATGGCCTGAATTGTCTGGCATAGGTTTCCCATGATCGGGGCGCCAAGGTCCAGCCCCATTTCGCAATTGCAATATCGGCCGCACATCCGGGGGGATTTATCCATGCGCCTCAACCAGTTCGATCCGCGTTCCATCAAGGTCAGGCGCGGCGGAGGAGGGGGTGGAGGCACCGCGCTTGGCGGTGCGGGCAGCCTGGGCTGCGGAGGCATCGTGATCGTGCTGATCGGCTCGCTGGTGTTCGGCATTGACCCGGGGCAGATGGTCGGCCTGGTGGAAGGCGTGCAGCAGACCACCGGGCAGACACAGGCCCCCGCCGCCAGCAGCGAAAGCGCGATGGAGATCTGCGACGATAACCAATACGCGATGGAAGGGTGCAACGCGCTCGCCAGCCTGAACCAGACGTGGGAACCGATCTTCGCCGCTTCCAATGTGGCCTTCGAACAGCCGACGCTGAATTATTATTCGGGCCGCGTCACATCGGGCTGCGGCGCGGCGTCCAGCGCGATGGGGCCGTTCTATTGCCCGGCCGACATGGGCATCTATATCGACACCAGCTTCTTTGACGTGATGCACCGGCAAATGGGCGCAGGCGGCGATTTTGCGCGCTATTACGTCATGGCGCATGAATACGGCCACCATATCCAGACGCTGACCGGGGTGGCAAGCCAGGTGCGCCAGATGCAGCAGCGCGATGCCCGCCTCGCCAACCAGCTGCAGGTGCGCATGGAATTGCAGGCCGATTGCTATGCGGGCGTGTGGGCGGGCCGCAACCGGAACCTTATCGAGCCTGGGGATTTTGAAGAAGGTATGACAGCCGCTGCCGCTATTGGCGACGATACGCTCATGCGCAACGCAGGTCAGGCCGTGCAGCCGGAGAGCTTCACCCACGGTTCAAGCGCGCAGCGTATGGAATGGCTGAGACGAGGGATACAGACCGGCGATGAAAACCAGTGTGACACATTTGCAGACCTCCGGCGGTAAGGCCGCGATTGCGGCCTGCGTGATCGGCGCGCTGCTCGCTTCCAGCCCTGCCGCAGCCCAGCGCCGGCCCGTAACCGATCCCGACGCCAGCGTGCGCGATGTGGCAATGACGCCGCTGTCCGACCTCAATATCAGCCGCGATCCCATTCCCGACATTCTGCTGGCCGCGCGGGCCGAACCCTATTCGCGCCGTGGCATCGCCGGATGCGACGATATCCTGCGCGCCGTGGCCGGCCTCGACGCGATTTTGGGCCAAGATTTTGACATTGTCGCGCCTGAGGAGCGCGGCGTTTCGGTCACCAATCTTGCCCAGCGCGTCATCGGCAGCTTCATCCCCTTTCGCGGTATCATCCGCGAGATTTCAGGCGCCAATGCGCACGAATTCGAATTCCGCGAGGCCATTGCTGCTGGCCTGATGCGCCGCGCCTATCTGAAGGGGATCGGCCAGGAAATGGCCTGCCCCTATCCCGCCAGCCCGGCGACGCCCGAAATGGTTGCACGCCTGCGCGCCGCACCGGCCAAGGCAGAGGCACCGCCGCCACAACCGGTGGCATCGGCAGAGGGGTTCTATTCCAGCCCGGTGGTGCAGGACATCAACTAGATCGTGCGGGGAACTTCCGCAGGGGTCGCAGGCTCCGCTTTTACGCTTTCGTGCGCCACGGCTGCCCCCAGCGAAGCCGCTTCGGCAACAGATAGAGGTGCCTCGCCAAAGGCGTGGGCAGCGGCATCATGTGGAACGGCTACGATCAGGATGCTGGCGCGCACCATCACCAGTTCACCCGCAAGGCTGTAGGCGGCTTCTTCATGCCAGCCGACCAGATGCACGTGCGCGCGCTCGCCATCGGACAGGGGGAAGATCGCAGTATCGTCGGCTTGTGAAGGAGACGCGGCCAGCGCATCGCGCGGCAGGGCAGGCCAGTCGGGCGAGCGCGAAGCGACGTCCGGCCGTTCGATGCGGGGAGGAGCGGGAGATTGGGGCTCGTCAACTTCTGCAACCGCCACAACGGCAGGCGCGCCCACCCCCGCACGATCGGCCCGTTCCAAGGCAGCAGAGGGCGGCGGCGACGCGTAGCGCAGCGAGGCGGTGAGCGGCAAGGCGAGCAAGGCGGCCCCGCCGATGACTGCCAAGCCCAGCCTGTGCCGCCGTGATGAGACCTCGCCCCGCGTCAGGCTGCGCAAACGGTGGATGATCGATTTCTCGCCCAGTACCGGGCAGGCAATCGCCGCCACCATCGTCAGCCGCTGGCCCAGCCGCCCGCCTGCCGCACATTCGGCAATCAACTGGCCGTAACTTGCCCGATCGGCCCGGCCTCGCCCCGCCAGCACACGCGCATCGCAGGCCGCCTCCTGATCGCTGCGCATCGCATACCAGCCGGCCCAGGCGAGCGGGTTGAACCAGTGAAAGCCCAGCAGCAATTGCGCGGCGGCATTGGCCCACAGATCACGGCCCCGGTGATGCGCCAGTTCGTGTTCAATCGCCATGTCGCGCGCGGCAAGGTCAGCCTGCGCCATGAAACCCGGCGGCAGCGCCACCACCTTGTCACGCAGGCCGAACGCCACGGGTGAGGATACGGCGGGCGTTTCCACCAGCCGCACATCGCCCGCCTCGCCCATGGGGCGCGCATCGCGCAGGACGGTGCGACGCATGGCGCGGTAATCGCGCAGACGCAGGGCCAGAAACAGCAGTGCGCCGCCCAGCCACAGCGCCAGCACCGCGCCCAGCAGCCATGCACTGCCCTGCGAAGCGGGTTCCCCCAGCAGGCCAAACCCTTGCGTCCCGCCTCGCGCCACTTCCGGCGAAGGAGCCATTGACGCGGGCAAGATGACCGGCGGCAGGAACAGGCGCAGCAGCGGCAAGGCCCACAGCGCATAAGCCACCTGCGGCCCGAAATGCCGCGCCACCGGACGGCGCAGCAGCAACACCGCCGCGATCAGCGCGCCCGTCCAGACGAAGCTGTCCACCAGCCAGCCGATCATTTGCGCAGCTCCTTCAGCAGCCGCTCGATCTCGGCAATATCCTCGTCGCTCAATTGTTCGTTCGCAGCCAGATTGGCAAACAGCGGCGCGGCCCGGCCCCCAAACAGCCGGTCGACCAGGCGACGGCTTTCGCTGCCCACATAATGGCTGCGCGCAATGAGCGGTGTATAGAGAAAGCGGCGGCCTTCAGGCGTGGTGGCCAGCGCGCCCTTGGCCACAAGGCGGGCCAGCAGCGTCTTGACCGTGGGCATGGACCAGCCGCGCGCCTTGCCAATCCGCGCACAGACATCGGCGGCGCTCTGCGGAGCTTCTTCCCACAGCACTTCCATCACCGCGAGTTCCGCCTCGCTGATACGTTCGGCCGGCGCTTCGGCTGCCGCGCTGCCCTGATCCGCGCTCATCGCTGATGTCCCCGCACTCTCTGACCTCGCGCCAAAGGACTACGGATGTAAACTGAACTGCCTGTGAATAGGCATCGGGGCGACGATCTGGTCAGCAGGCGCGCCGCGCTTTACACACGCGCGCATGGTCAAGCCCTTTCCCTATACCGTGCGCCGTCTGGAGGATTGCCAGAACATCGCCGATTTTCGCGAGCTGGCGCGCCGCCGCCTGCCCTTCCCCGTGTTCCATTATATCGACGGGGCGGCCGATGACGAAATCACGAAAGACCGCAACACCGCCGCCTTTGCCGATGTCGATCTTGTGCCCGATGTGCTGGCGGGCGTGGAACGCGTGGACCCCTCCACCACCATCATGGGCCGCCCATCCGCATTGCCGCTGATGCTGTCGCCCACTGCATTGCAACGCCTGTTCCACTGGCAGGGGGAGCGCGCCGTGGCCGCCGTGGCGGAGAGGTTCGGCATCTGGTTCGGCATTTCCAGCCTTGCCACGGTCAGCATTGCGGAAATCGGCGCGCGCTATTCCGGGCCGAAGATGCTGCAATATTATTACCACAAGGACCGCGGGCTGAACGCGGCACTGCTGGAACAGGCGAAGGCCGCGAAGTTTGACGCGGTCACGCTGACGGTGGACACCATCGTTTCGGGCAATCGTGAACGGTGCAAGCGCACCGGCTTCACCAGCCCGCCGCGCATTACGCCCGCCAGCTTCCTGTCCTATGCCACCCGCCCGCGCTGGGCGCTCGATTATCTGTTTCGGGAGAAGTTCGACCTGCCCAATCTGTCGGGCCATGTGGCGGCGGGCAGCAATGTGGCCTTGAGTGTGCAGGACTATTTCAACACCATGCTCGATCCGTCGATGGACTGGAAAGCGGCGGAGAAGCTGCGCGACGAGTGGAGCGGCACATTTTGCCTCAAGGGGATCATGTCGGTGGGCGATGCCCGGCGCGCGGCGGATATGGGCGCGGATGCAATCATGGTGTCAAACCATGGCGGTCGGCAGTTGGATGGCGGGCGCGCCCCGTTCGACCAGCTGGATGAGATCGTGCAGGCGGTGGGCGACCGGGTCGAAGTGATCCTGGATGGCGGCGTGCGGCGCGGTTCGCATATCCTCAAAGCCATGGCGCTGGGCGCAAAGGGCGTGAGCGGCGGGCGGCTTTACCTCTATGCGCTGGCGGCGGCGGGGCAGGCCGGGGTGGACCGCGCGGTGGGCCTGCTGGATGCGGAAATCCGGCGGGGGATGCAGCTGATGGGCGTCACCCGGCTGGACCAGCTGAGCCGCGATCATCTGCGCTGGCGTTAGGTGCTTCACGCCCCCGCTCGGGTGGAGCGCAGGCGAGACTGCGTGCCGCCATGCCTCGACTTCACGCGGCCACGGCGGATAGGTTTGCCTGATGCTGAAACGATTCGCGGCCCTCGCCCTCTCTATTGCAACCCCTGCCTTCGCGCAGGACGCGCCGCAAACCGTGCCGGTCGTGCTGGAAACCACCATGGGAACCATCACCGTGGCGCTGGAAACCCAGCGCGCGCCGATCACGGCGGGCAATTTCCTGCGCTATGTTGATGAAGGCCGGATGGACGGCACGGTGTTCTACCGCGCCATGCATCTCGATTGGGAACCACGCCCCAACGGCCTGATTCAGGGTGGCACGCAATTCGATCCCGCCCGCATCCTGCCGCCGATCGCGCATGAACCGACCAGCGTGACCGGCCTCACCCATGCGCGCGGGGCGCTGTCCATGGCGCGGCACGATCCGGGCAGCGCCACGGGCGATTTCTCGATCCTGCTGCAGGCCCAGCCCAGCATGGATGCCGGGCCGAACAACCCCGATCCGCTCGGCTATGCCGTGTTCGGCACGGTCGTGGAAGGGATGGATGTGGTCGAAGCCATCCACGCCGCCCCGCGCGATCCGGACAAGGGCGAAGGCTGGATGAAAGGCGAAATGCTGGCAGAGCCGGTGGTGATCGTGCGGGCGCGGCGGGCGCAACCTTAATCCGCAAAAACCTGAGCTTAGGCGGTTTTGCGGAAAGGTCGCCGCACGAAGGATCAAGTGCCTCCTGCCACAGGGACCTTGTCCTGAAATCCACACGCAAGGGTGCCGCCCCCATGTCTTCCACCGCCGAACAGATCAACGCCGCCATCGGAGCGCACGGAATGTGGAAGCTGCGGCTGAAAACCGCGATCACCAGCGGAGCGAAGGACCTCGATTCACGCACGGTCAGCCAGGATTGCGAATGCGCCTTTGGCAAATGGCTGTACGGGCCGGAAATCGATGCCCGCACCCGCGCAAGTATGCCTTATCAGGTCGTGAAACGCCTGCATCAGGAGTTTCATCATTCGGCCGGACGCGTGGTGCAGGCGGTCGAATGCGGTCAGAACCAGGCCGCCAAGCAATTGATGGAATCCGACTTTGTCCCGCGTTCCGAGAAGCTGGTGCGCGCCCTGATGAAGTGGAAAGGTGAAGTCGCCTGATAGCCGCTGGCGTCAAAAAAGGGGGCGACTGCGAGGCCTCCCCCTTTCGGCTGCTCAATACACCCGCTTCTTCGGCTTGATGTATTCGATATCGTCGGTCAGCGTGTATTCGTGCACCGGGCGGTAATCGATCCGGCCCATGCCGCCGTTTCCGCCCCAGCCTTCGAACCAGGCGACGGTGTGCTTCATCCAGTTGACGTCGTCCCGCTCAGGGAAATCCTCGTGCGCGTGGGCGCCGCGGCTTTCCTTGCGGTTTTCCGCGCTGTTCATCGTCACCACGGCCTGCGCCATCAGATTGTCGAGTTCCAGCGTTTCGATCAGGTCGCTGTTCCAGATCAGGCTGCGGTCGGTGACATGAATGTCCTGCATACGCTTGTTGGTTTCCGCCAGCAGCGAAACGCCTTCGGCCATCAGCGCGCTGTCGCGGAACACGGCCGCGTGCTTCTGCATGGTCTTCTGCATCTCGGCGCGCACCTGCGCGGTGGGCGATCCGCCCTTGGCGTGGCGGAAATGGTCGAGCCGGGTCAGCGCCATGTCCGCGCTGCCGCCGGGCAGTTCGTCATGCGCGGTGCCGGGTTTGATCGTTTCCTTCAGGCGGAAACCTGTTGCACGGCCGAACACCACAAGGTCGATCAGCGAATTGGAGCCAAGACGGTTCGCCCCGTGGACCGACACGCAGGCCGCCTCGCCCACGGCGAACAGGCCGGGCACCACATGGTCCGGGTTTCCATCGGGGCCGATGGTCACGACTTCGCCGTGATAGTTACACGGGATGCCGCCCATGTTGTAATGCACCGTGGGCGTCACGGGCAGCGGCTGGCGCGTCAGGTCAACGCCGGCAAAGATCTTGCCGCTTTCGGTAATGCCCGGCAGGCGTGCAGCAAGCGTTTCGGCGGGGATATGGTCGAGGTGGAGGTAGATATGGTCCTTTTCAGGCCCCACGCCGCGCCCTTCGCGCATTTCCAGCGCCATCGAGCGTGACACCACATCGCGGCTGGCCAGATCCTTGGCGCTGGGGGCATAGCGCTCCATGAACCGTTCGCCTTCGGAATTGGTGAGGTATCCGCCCTCGCCCCGTGCGCCTTCGGTAATCAGCACGCCCGCGCCGTAAATGCCGGTGGGGTGGAACTGGACGAATTCCATGTCCTGCAACGGCAGGCCTGCGCGCAGCACCATGCCGCCGCCATCGCCGGTGCAGGTGTGCGCGCTGGTGGCGGTGAAATAGCAGCGGCCATAACCGCCCGTCGCCAACACCACGGCATGGGCGCGGAAACGGTGGATCGTGCCGTCATCCAGGCACATGGCAATCACGCCAACACAGCGCTTGTTCGGCCCTTCGCCCGCCATGATCAGGTCGATGGCGAAATATTCGATAAAGAAATCCGCCGCATATTTCAGGCTCTGCTGATACAGCGCGTGGAGCATGGCGTGGCCGGTGCGGTCAGCCGCCGCAGCCGTCCGCTGCACCGGTGGGCCTTCGCCCATGTTCTGCATATGGCCACCAAACGGGCGCTGGTAGATCGTGCCATCGGCATTGCGGCTGAACGGTACGCCCGCGTGCTCCAGTTCATAAACCGCAGCCGGGGCTTCACGCGCGAGATATTCGATCGCGTCCTGATCGCCCAGCCAGTCCGCGCCCTTCACCGTGTCGTACATATGCCACGACCAGTGATCGGGCGAATTGTTGCCCAGCGATGCGGCAATCCCGCCCTGTGCGGCCACCGTATGGCTGCGCGTGGGGAAGACCTTCGAAATGTTCGCGGTTTTCAGGCCCGCCTCGGCCGCGCCCATCGTGGCGCGCAGGCCCGAACCGCCCGCGCCCACCACCACCACATCATAGGTGTGGTCGATGATCTTGTAGGCAGGCTGTGTGGATGCAGTGGCGGCCATCAGGCTGCTCCTCCAAGCGAAGTGGTGGCAAGGGCAAGGCGGAGAATGGCGAACAGGCCAAAGCCTGCGCCGGCAAAGGTAAACAGATTGAGCGCCACCAGCGCGGCAAACTTGTTTCCTGCCTCGTGCACGTAATCCTCGATCAGGACCTGAAGGCCCAGACGCGCGTGCCAGAATACGCTGATCAGGAACAGCGCCAGGATCGTGGCGGGCACCGGGCTGGCGAAATAATCGCGCATGGTGGCAAAGCTCGCGTCAGGCAGAAACAGGAAGCTGGCCACCAGGAATACGCCGCCAAGGAAATTGCCAGCCGCGGTAAAGCGTTGCAGCAGCCAGTGGTGCGTGCCGTGGCCTGCCGCGCCCAATGCGCGCACGCGGCCGATGGAGGTTCCGTTACCCATTGTCCCAGTCCCCTGTCAAAACGCGAAGATCGCGGCCCAGAAGGCCGCCGTCAGCACCAGCGCGCCGATCATGGAGCCAATCGACCAGCGGCGGTTGGCATCCAGTTCATACCCGGCGCCCATGTCGAGCACGAAGTGCCGCAGGCCCGAGCACAAATGGTTGAAAAAGGCCCAGCTAAGGCCAATCAGCACCACCATGCCATACGGAGCCGTCGCGTGGGACAGGAAGCTGTCATACGCCGCCGGGCCGGATGCCATGGCGGCAATCCACCATACCAGCACCGGCAAGCCGACCAGCGCCAGCCCGTCACCCGAAACGCGGTGGAGAATGGACACCAGCATATGCGGCCCCCATTTCCAGATGCCCAGATGCGGGGATAAGGGTCTGTTCGCCATGATCGCGGTCCTGCGCTTGAGTCCTTCGTTGCGCTCCACTTAGCGATTGTAAACGCAGAGGCAAGCGGACCATGGACCGTAATGGGGCATGACTTTGCGCCTGCGCGCTGGCATGAGGCGCGGTGATGACCACACCGTTAGCCAAAATTGCCGCTGCTCCCCTGTTCGCTCTGCTCCTGTCCGCCTGTTCAGGCGGAACAGAGGGAGCCTCGGCCGCGATCACCCTGCCCCCTGCCAGCGATGCCCGCGCGCAAGGCGCCGCGTTGGCCTCTGCCTGCGAGGGACGCGATGGGTGGGGCGATGCTGCACCACCCGCGCGGATCCACGGCAGCACCTATTATGTCGGCACCTGCGGCATCGCCGTGCTGCTGATCGCGGGCGAGGACGGCCATATCCTGATCGATGCCGCAGTTGACGAGGCAGTGCCGTCGATCCTTGCCAACATCACCGCCCTCGGCTTTGACCCGCGCGACATCCGCCACATCCTCTACACGCACGAACATTACGACCATATGGGCGGCCTTGCTGCCATGGCGCAGGCGACCGGCGCGAATGTGTGGAGCGCGCCAGTGGCAAAAGACGTGCTGGAAGCAGGCACCGTCGATGCAGGTGATCCGCAATTCGGCCTGATCGACGGCGCTCCGCCGGTGCGTGTCACGCACACTTTCGCGCCGGGACACGTCATCGCGGCGGGCAATGTCGCCGTAACCGCCGTGCCCACCCCCGGTCACACGGCGGGCGGCACAAGCTGGACATGGGAATCGTGCGAAGGCGGCGAATGCGCCACATTTGCCTATGTCGATTCCCTCAGCGCGGTAAGCCGCGACGGATACCGCTTCACCGACAATCCGCAGCGCGTGGCGCCTTTCCGCACCACTTTTGCCACCGTGGCACAAATGCCCTGTGACATCATGGTCACGCCGCATCCCTCGTTCAGCAATCTGTTCGACCGGTTGGCAGGACGCGAACCACTGATGAACAATGCCGCCTGCCGCGATCTTTCCGCCCTGATGGCCGCACGGCTCGATACCCGGCTGGCGCAGGAGGCCGCGCAGTGAGCTGGAAGCTGGCCGTTACCGCCCCGCGCCTTGCCGTGGAGGCCGCGCTGGCCCGGCAGGAAGCCGCTGCCGATTGGGATCCCGATCTGGTCGTGACGGGGTTCGAAGTTGACCCGAAGGAGCCGGAGATCTGGCAGCTCGACGCCTATTGCCCCGATAGGCCAAGCCAGCGGCAGCGCAATGCGGTAAAGGCGCTGTTCGATGACCCCGCGCCGCATATCCGCGCCGAGGAACTTCCCGACGCCGATTGGGTGACCGAAAGCCAGAAGGGCATGGACCCGATCCGTGCGGGCCGGTTCTTCGTCCATACGCCCGATCATCCGGCCTATGCGGAAAAAGGTGTGCGCAGCTTCTGCATTCCCGCCGCGCAGGCCTTCGGCACCGGACAACACGCAACCACTGCCGGGTGTCTGGTGATGCTGGATGCGATGAAGCGCCGCGGCGTGGTGGCGCGCAACCTCGCGGATATCGGCACCGGCACCGGCCTGCTGGCCTTTGCCGCGATGCATTTGTGGCCGCGCGCCCGCGCCACCGCCAGCGATATCGACCCGGTCTGTCTGCCAGCCTTATGCGACAATGCGGAACGCAACGGTGTGCCGCTCGGCACTGGACCGGGTGAACTGGCAATGGTGATTGCCGAGGGGATGGACGACGGCCTGATCCAGCAGCGCGCGCCTTATGATCTGCTGATCGCCAATATCCTTGCCGGGCCGCTGATTGATCTGGCCCCCTCCTTTGCCGCCGCAATGGCGCCGCGCAGCCATATCGTGCTGTCGGGCCTGCTCACCACGCAGGAAGCCGCCGTGCGCCGCGCTTACCGCAAGGTGGGCTTCCGGCTTCAGGCGCGGCTGACCAATGGCGACTGGTCGATATTGTGGCTGCGACAGCGTTACCTTTTCTGAAGCGGATACTGCTCGCAGCGGGCGCGGCTTTGGCCGTGCTGGCCGGGGCAGTGCTGGTCTTTCTGCTGAGCGCCTGGATCGGCAGCAGCCTGCCGCGCGAGGTGTCACAGTCGTCGGCGGGCGAAGGCATCACCATCATGGTCGAAACCAACGGTGTGCATACCGGCATCATCATGCCCATCGTCTCGCCCGAAATGGATTGGCGCGCGGTGTTTCCCAGCGCAGGCTGGCCTGTCAACGGACGCGTGCCCACCCATATCGCGGTGGGCTGGGGCGAACGGGAAGTGTTCCTCAGCACCCCCACATGGGCCGATCTCAAAGCCTCCACCGCCTTGCGCATTGCGCTGGCAGGGGGTGAGCCGGTGATGCGGGTGAGCCATTATGTCCGCCCCGCGACGGGAGAGAATTTCCGCCCGCTGACCTTGTCCCGCGCCGATTATGCCCGCATGGCCGAAGCGATTGCCGCCAGCCTTGCGCCGGCCGATGGCCCACACGCGCCCTTGCGCGGCGTGGACCCGCACGATGCCTATTACCCGGCGCGCGGAACCTACACGCTGGCCCAAACCTGCAACAGCTGGGTGGGCGATATGTTGGCGCATGGCGGCGTAAAGATGGGCCGCTGGACGCCTTTTGCCGGAGGAGTGATGAAATGGATCGATCCGCCTTCCGCATCCTGATGGCAGGGCTGGTGCTGCTGGCTTCGGCCGCCGCTGCGCAGGAAACGGCCGAGGATGTCCACACGGCCGAGCGCGCCGCTTTCCATTTCGGCACGCTGCGGCAAGGCGCCGATGGCAACAACCCGGCCGCACCCAATGCCGCCAACACGCGCGAGGACCGCGTGGGCAGCTATACCCTGCCCCCGTTGTTCGAGAGCGCATGGCAGCAGACCCCGCAAGGCTGGCCTGCACGCCGCGCTGAAATCGCACGGCTGGTGGAAGACAACTGGGTGGGCCGCATCCCCGCCGTGGTGGAGAGCTTTCGCATCGAATGGCGAAAGACGATCCTGCCTGCCCGCCCCGGCCTTGCGCTGGCAGAGGACTGGGAGGGCCGCGTAATCGCGCCCGATGGCCGCAGCGGCCCTGTCATCAGCGCGACGGTGACCGTGCCGCAACGCGCACAGCCCGTGCCAGCAATCATCAATTACACCTATGTGTGGCCGAATGGCCGCACGCCCGATTTCGGCGGCCCTCCTCCGCCCGACGCCGAAGCGCAGGCGCACGCGCGTGGCTGGGCCTATATCGCCTACCGCCCGCAGGCGCTTCAGGCGGACAATGCGGGGGAGATGCGGGCTGGCGTGATCGGCCTTGCGCGTTGGCCGCGCGCGCAGCACGATTGGGGGGCGCTGCGTGCCTGGGCCTGGGGCGCGAGCCGCCTGCGCGAGGAACTCGCCCGCGATCCGCGCATCAACGGCCAGTTGGTATCACTCACCGGCCATTCGCGCTTTGGCAAGGGCGTGCTGGTCGCCGCCGCCTTCGACCATGCCTTTCACGATGCCCACGTCTCCAGCAGCGGCGCAGGAGGGGCCAAGCTGATGCGGCGCGATTTTGGGGAGCGTTGGGAAAATATGGCATCGAGCGGCGCGTTCCACTGGTTCACGCCGCATATCATGCATTATGCGCGCGATCCCTTCACCGTGCACGATCTGCCGGTGGATGCGCATATGCTGATCGCGCTGCGCGCGCCGCGCCCGCTGTTCATCACCAGCGGCCTTGCCGAACGCGGGGAAAGCTGGGTCGATCCGGTGGGAATGTGGGCCGCCTTTGACGCAGCGCAGCCAGCGTGGGAGCTGCACGGAGCCGCCACGCCGCGCACCCCCATGCCTGTGGCGCAAAGCCGCGAGCACAAGGCCTTTCCGCTGGGATGGTTCCAGCACGGCGAAGGCCATGTGCCCTGGCCCGCCTACGCCGATTTTTACGACCATGCGGAGCGGTTTGCCGGGCTGTAGCGCACCCCGCCAACCGCCCCGCAGAGTGGATCAGAAGCGCAGGCTGGCGCGCACCCAGACGCCGCGCCCAGCCCCCGGAAGGCGCTGCCTCACCGGCACATCGGATGCGCCCACGCGGTTGAGCCCCGCCAGATGCGGCTGGTAGAACCGGTCGAACAGGTTCTCGATACCTGCATCCAGCTCCACTTCCGGAGCAATAGTGACGCTGGCGAACAGATTGACCACGGCATAGCCAACGCTCGCCGTCTCGCCATTCGTCGCCGAAACCTTGGCCTGCTTCGCCGCCGCCGTGACCTCGGCCCCGGTAAACCAGCCCTGCCCGTGCCACATCGCCGCCAGCCGGGCGGACAGGGGCGGCACGCGGTAGAGATTGTCGGCCGCATCGCGCCGTTTGCCGCGCACATAGCTGGCCGTGCCTTCCAGCATGATCCGCGCGCCCAGCATCGCGCTGAAATCGGCATCGAGGCCGTAAAGCTCGGCATCCACATTGCGGAACATCAGCGGGGTGGAATCGCCGTTCATGCTGGCGACCATTTCGACCGTGCTGTCGATCACGCCGGGTGTCGCGTCGAAAGGCGTGCCCTGAATGTAATCATCCACCCGTCGATAAAAGGCGGTGGGGCGGAAGGTGAAGCCCCCGCTGTCGAGATCCATCCCGGCTTCGGCCACCCAGGCGACTTCGGGCTTCAATGCCGGATTGCCGACATAGATATTGCCATCGGCCAGGCCATAGCTCGCCTCGGTCGGCAACCAGGCAAACCGCTCCAGCACCGAAGGAACGCGGGTCTTGCGGGCCAGCGTCAGGCGCGGGGTCATCACATCGCCCGGAAGCCACAGCCGCATCACCGCATCCAGCGTGGTGTCGGACGCCTCGCGCGCACTGGCGATGAAGGCATTGGCCAGACCCCGCGGCCCCATCGGCACCGCCGTGCCCAGCGTGGGCACCCCCGCATTCTGCGTGGTTCGGTCAAGCCGCAGGCCCGCCTCGCCTTCCAGCGCGCCAAGGCCCAGCCGCGCCTCGACAAAGCCGCCGATCCGCTGCGCCTCCACATCGGGCTGCGAATCGATATGGAAATTGGCGTTGGTCGGGTCGGTGATGCGCACGAACCGGTCTGCTTCCTCCAGATCCGCACCAAAGGCGATGCGGCGGGTGGGCGAGCCGAACCGCAGGCGCGCATCGGCAGTGAAGGTATCGGCGGAGGCGAAGGTGGACCGCCGTTGCACGGGGATCGGGCGGCGCAGCGTGACATTGTCCATCAGGTGCCGCACCGCGACATGGCCAGCCTTCACTTCCAGCGCAACTTGCGGTGCCAGTTCACCACGCCAGCCGCCTTGCAGGAAATCGGTATCGAAATAGACGATATCGAGGGCGAAGGGCGGATTGCCCGAAGGATCGGTCTCGCTGCGGCGGTATTCGGCGAACACTTCGCCTCCCGCCACCTTCAGCCCTGCATGGACGCCGTAGAGATTGCGCTCGAACAGCGTGCCGCCCGCGATGCGGCTGTCGGCAAAGCGGTAATCATCGCCCTCTTCGCGGCTGGCGATGACGCCGATGCGCCAATCCTGCGTCGCAAGACCCACGCGGCCGCCCACCGCGCCGCTGTCATCGGCGGATCGGTATTGCGCGGCCAGATAGCCGCTGGCTTCAACCCTGTCGCTGCGGGTGAAGCCGGTTTCGACCAGCCGCGCATTGACCGCGCCGGCAAGGCTCGGCCCCTGGCTGACCGGAGCCACGCCGCGGGCAATCTCCAGCACCTCGACAAGAATGGACGGCGCGTAATGCATGGGCGGGTCCATTGCGTTTGGCCCACCCGTGGCGAAGCGCTGGCCGTTCACCCGGCCCAGAACGCGCTCGCCAAACAGGCCGCGATAGGAGAACTGGCCCGACACGGCACCATTGCCCACCGCCCCGCCCCCGGCCGCGCGCGCGGCAAGCGACACGGTGTCGGCCGGCAGCGGAATATGATGCGGCGGCTCTGCGGTATCGACAGCCTCGGATCGCGTGGCGGCGGTGACAAGGATGATATCGGTCAGAATGTCGTCACGATCACCGCTCTGGGCCAGAACTGGCTGTGCTGTGCAAAGTCCTGCCGCAAGCGCGAGAATGGAAGAGAAGCGAAGAATGGGCATCCGGGATGTCCTGCAATGATGGGGCAAAGCGAAGGTGCCATTGTGCCGGGCACCGCCTGTTGAAGGGGCGCTGCGGAGAAAGCAGCGCCCCGCGTCAGTTCCTCAGAATGTCTGCGCTAGCGAAATCGACACGCGCCAATCGCGCGGCAATTGGATGCCATTCAGGTTCTGATAAACGGGAACGGCAAATTCGGCACCCAATTGCGGGCGGCGCGCCGTGCCGGTGGGCAACAGCCAGTTCAATCCGAAGCCTGCGCTTACCACGTCGCCACCGTAATTGGCCTGAATATCCACCGGCGTGTTGTGGTTGTGCGGGCCGTTGTAATGGCCAAGGATCGCGCCTTCGTGTTCGTATTCCACACGCGCGGTCGCGCCCCACTCCGATCCAAGCAGATAGCTGAGCCAACCGGTGATCCGCGCCTTGTCACCCAGCGCGTAACCGCTCTTGTTCTCGCCATCGGTGCGCCAGCGGTAGCTTGCCTGACCGCCCCAGCCCATGCTGCCTGCCTGACCCGACACGGTAAGCGATGGCTCGATATCCCATGTCCCGCTGCCCGGCTGCATCATGTAATGGGTGAAGCTGCCGTTGGGATTGCGCAGTCCAACCTTGCCCGTGGGCACCCACACACCAATTGTGCCATGCGCACGAAAGCTGTCCGTGCGCGCCAGCCTGTAGCTGGCAGATACCAGCGTGTCGCCAAAGCCCTTCGATCCGTGCGCGTGCGTTTCGCCAAAGGGCAGACCACCATGGCCGTGGCCGCTGCCATGCCCCTCGTCATGGCCGCCACCATCGCCCATCCCGGTATTCGCCGGATCGATGCCCACCATGGTCATGCGGTGCCACATATAATGCGGCATAACCATAAGGGTAAGATTATCGGTCGGCGCGAACATCAGGTCGAGCATGACCATGTCCATTTCCATGGTGCCAACCTTGGTGTTGTAACCAGCGGCCAGCACCTGCGCATCATCAAGCGTATCAGTGCCGCGTTGGTTGAGCCCGCCGAAACGCTGACGCTCGAACCGAAGGCCCACCATGATTTCGCCGCCTTCATGCATATGGTCGTTCATCAGACCGGCGGCGGGCGTCAGCAATTGGTGCGTAACTTCGATCACGTCCTGGGAAGCGGCGGCCTCCTGCGCCACGGCGGGAGTGGCAACAAGGGTAGCAAGCGCCGGGGCGGCGCACAAAATAATGCGGTTCATTGCAAAATGGTCCTGTCAAATCTGGTTGGGTGCGCGTGCCGGATCAGGCACGCGGATGGGCAAATCAGATTTTGGCAGGCGGGCCCGTGGCAGGGGGCAGATCGTGGGCCGATACGGGCGAAAGCGCCCGTTCGCGCGTGGCATTCCACACTGCCTCGGCCACCTGGGGCAAGGCTGGGCGGGCAAGCGGATCAGGCGGAACCGAATTGTCCGCCAGATGGACAAAGGCGCAGGTCTTTTCGCCACCCTCATCGCCAGGGAGGGGCGCCTTTTCCTTCATCGGTATGGTCATCATCGCATCGCTGTTGCACAGCGTGACAACCAGATCGCCCCGACCGTCAGCCGCCACCATCGTGCCGCCCGGCAGAAGCGCACGCATCGCCAATGCGGCTGCAACCAGCAGCAGCAGCAAAGTGCCATGGCGGGATGCGCGGAATATAGTCATCGGCGCGGGCCCATACAGGTTTTGCGGAAAATATCCAGACCCGCTTTTCGGGCTAATCGCCGCTCCACGGACTTCCCGCATCGGTCGAGCCGCCGCTGACGATCACCACGCCCGCAGGCAGAAGGATCGCCAGCACCATCGCCCAGGTCGGGCCGCCCAACGCCATGCCGCCGAAATAGCCAATCGCGGCACCGGCTGCGATTCCGCCAAGAAGATGCAGGATGTTCACATCCCGCGATCTAGCAGGACATGGTTTCCAAGCTATTGCGCGGCCGCGACAATTTTCGCCCAGGCAGCCTCGTCGATCACCTCTATGCCCAGCGCGGCGGCCTGCTTCAGCTTGCTTCCGGCGCCCGGCCCGGCCACCACCAGATCGGTCTTGGCACTCACCGAACCGGCCGCCTTGGCGCCCAGCCGTTCGGCCTGCGCTTTCGCCTCGTCGCGGCTCATCGTTTCCAACTTTCCGGTAAACACCACGGTCTTGCCTGAAACCGCGCTGGCCTTGGTCTCCACCACGAATTCAGGCGGGGTCACTTCGCTGAGCAAGTCCTCCCACACTGCGACATTGTGCGGCTCGTGGAAGAAATCGCCCAGCGCGGCAACCACTGCGGGCCCGATTCCGTCGATCGAGGTGAGTTCAGCCAGCGCCTCGGCATCGCCAGCACGGGCAGCTTCTGCCGTTTGGCGCAGCGCAGGAAGGGTGCGAAACCGCTTCAGCAGATCGCGCGCAGTCACCGCGCCGACATGGCGGACGCCGAGGCCAAACAGCAGCCGCGCGGCGTCGGGGCTGCGGCGCGCCTCGATACTTGCCAACAGATTGTCCACAGACTTGTCCTGCCAGCCATCCAGCGCGAGAATATCCGCACGGCGGCGGCGCAAGCGGAAAATGTCGGCCGGGCTTTCCAGCCAACCCAGCGCGAAGAACTGCTCGATGGTCTTTTCGCCCAGCCCATCAATATCCAGCGCTGCGCGGCTGACGAAATGCTTCAGGCGTTCGGTGCGCTGCGCCGGGCAGATGAGGCCGCCGGTGCAGCGCACATCCACTTCGCCCTCCTCCGCCACCGCCTCGCTGCCACATTCGGGGCAGAGGTCGGGGAAGACATAGGCCGGACGATCGGCATCGCGGGTAAGGTTCTCCACCACTTGCGGAATCACATCGCCCGCGCGCTGGATCACCACACGGTCGCCCGGACGCACGCCCAGCCGCGCAATCTCGTCCCGGTTGTGCAGCGTGACATTGGTCACCGTGACGCCGCCCACCAGCACCGGGGCCAGCCGCCCCACCGGCGTCAACTTGCCCGTGCGGCCCACCTGAATGTCGATCTGTTCCAGCGTGGTCTCGGCCCGCTCTGCCGGGAACTTGTGCGCAATCGCCCAGCGCGGCGCCTTGGCGACAAAGCCCAGCCGCGCCTGCAAATCCAGCCGGTCAACCTTGTAGACCACGCCGTCGATATCATAGCCGAGCGAAGGCCGCGCTGCACCAATGCGGCGGTATTGCGCCAGCATATCCTCCACCCCGGCACACAGCATCAGATTGGGAGAGACAGGCACGCCCCAGCTGGCGATGGCGCGCATTACCTCCATCTGCGTGACACCGGGAACCGCGCTTGCCGCGCCCCAGCCATGCGCCAGAAATCGCAAGGGACGCTGTGCGGTGATACGCGCATCCTTTTGCCGCAAACTGCCCGCCGCCGCGTTGCGCGGGTTGGCGAACAGCTTGCCGCCGCTCGCGTCCTGGCTTGCGTTGAGCGCAGCAAATGCTTGTTTTTCCATGTATACCTCGCCGCGTATCTCGAACACGGCGGGCAGGCCCGAACCGGCCAATTGCTGCGGGATATCTGCGATATGGGCGACATTTGCGGTCACGTCCTCGCCCACCTGTCCATCGCCGCGCGTGGCCGCGCGCACCAGCCGGCCGTGCTCATACCGCAGCGAGCAGGAGAGGCCATCAATCTTGTCCTCTGCCGTAAAGGCCAGCGGCACATGGTCGGGCAAAGCCAGAAACCGCCGCACACGGGCGACAAACTCCGCCACCTCCTCATCGGCAAAGGCGTTGTCGAGGCTCATCATCCGCACCTCGTGCACCACTTTGGACAGGGGCGAGGCGGCGATCTGGTGCCCTACCTTCTGCGATGGGCTGTCGGGCCGCACCAGATGCGGAAAGGCTGCTTCTAGTTCGGCATTGCGGCGCACCAGCGCATCATATGCCGCATCGCTGATTTCGGGCGAATCCTCGGCATGATACAGCCGGTCGTGATGCGCGATGGCCTTGGCAAGCCGCATCAGTTCATTGGCGGCTTCGGCTTCAGAAATGCCGTCCATTATGGCTCGCCAAGCAACCGATCATCGCGGGTGAAATTCCAGCGCTTGCCGCCCCAATCCAGTTTGTAGCGGCTGGTGGGGGAAGTGGTCTGCCCGAACATATACTGCCCAAATCCGCTGCAACTGTTGGCCGTGGTGCAGGTGAAGCTGTGCAGGGAGAATACCATGGCCGGCTCACCCGTTTCGGCATCCTGCCAGACGCCATCGAGCAGCGCACAGCGCGAAAACGGCGCCAGCGCCGGGTAGCGCGCCATCAATTCGCGTTCCCACCCCTGTTCCAGCGCCACTTCCTCGCGCCCGTCGGTGGTGGCAATACACACGGTGGGGCGCATGGCGACATCGCTGGCGAAATAGGTGCCCAGCACGTGATCCGCCAGGGCGAGCTGCGGCATTTCGATCTCGCTATCAAGCGGCGGGAGGCGTGGAGGGCTGTCGGATGCCTCCTTGTCGGCGCTGGTGCATCCGCCAAGGGATAGAGCCACACAGGCGGCAATAAGGCGTTTCATATCACACTCCTTCCAGCAGGCGATCGGCCTGCGCGCGAGCCTCTGCGGTGATTTCCGCGCCCGACAGCATCCGCGCGATCTCCTCCTGCCGCCCGCCCGCATCGAGCAGCGCGACAGATGTGCGCGTGACGGTGCCTTCGGACGATTTGGCGATCAGGTAATGCCGGTTGCCGCGCGCGGCGACTTGCGGGCTGTGCGTCACCGCCAGCAATTGCCCGCCCGCAGCCAGCCGCGCCAGCCTTTCGCCAATCGCGCTGGCAACCGCCCCGCCAACGCCCCGGTCAATCTCGTCAAAGATGATCGTGGCCGCCCCGCCCTGTTCGGCCAGGGCCACTTTCAGCGCGAGGATGAAACGCGACAATTCCCCGCCGCTTGCAATCTTGCCCAATGGCGCAAAGTCCGCACCGGGATTGGTGGAGATGAGAAACTCCACCCCGTCCATGCCATGCGCGCCCCAGCGCTCCTCCTCCAGCAAAGCGACTGCCGTGCGGAAGCGCGCGGCATCCAGTTTCAGAGGGGCAAGTTCCGCCGCTACCGCCGCATCCAGTCGCGCCGCTGCTGCCGCGCGCAATTCGTGCAAGCGGCGCGCCTGTTCTTCATAAGCGGCGCGCGCCTGCGCAACCTTCTGCGTCAAGGCGGCAATATCCGCCTCGCCATGTTCGATCGCGTCCAGCGAAGCGCGCATTTTCAGCATGACCTGCGGCAGATCATCGACCTGGCAGCCATGCTTGCGGGCCAGTGCGCGCAGTTCGAACAGCCGCGTTTCGATCCGGTCAAGTTCAGCGGGATCGAACAGCATCGCCTCGGCCGCGGCAGCCAGTCTCTCCTCCGCTTCCCCCGCCTCGATCACGGCACGGTCCAACGCGGCGAGCGCTTCGGCCAAGAGCGGGTGCTGGTCGGCAATCCGGTCGAGCTTGCGGGCGGCCACGCGCAATTGCGCCAGTGCGCTGTCCGACCCGTCCCAGAAGGCGCGCAGATCCTCCAGTTCGCCCGAAAGCTTCTCGCCCTTCTGCATATCGGCACGCGACAGGGCGAGCACCTGCTCCTCCCCCTCTTCCGGCGCAATGGCGGTGAGTTCGGCCAGATGCGCCAGCAGCAGATCCTGCTCCGTCCTGGCAGATGCAATGGCCGCGCGCGCCTGTTCCAACGCATCCTCTGCCGCGCGCCAACCGGCATAGGCTGCGGCAACGCCGGCCGCATCGCCCCCCGCATAGCGATCGAGCAGGCTGCGGTGCCCGCGCGGATTCACAAGGCCGCGATCATCGTGCTGTCCATGCAGTTCGACCAGAGCGGGTGCAATCTCGCGCAGCAGCGCCACGCCAACAGGCTGATCGTTGATAAAGGCCTTGCTGCCGCCATCGGCCTTGAGGCTACGGCGGATGACCAGCGCTTCCCCCGGCTCAAGCGCAATTTCCGCCTCCGCAAGAGCAGCGGCGACCGTATCGGGCAAAGTGGCAAATTCAAAAGTGGCGGTAACGCCGGCGGCATCGGCCCCGGCCCGCACCAGAGCGCTGTCCGCCCGGTTGCCCAAGACCAGCCCCAGCGCGTCGAGCAGGATGGATTTGCCTGCCCCCGTCTCACCCGTCAGCACGCCAAGGCCTGGCCCGAAAGACAGGTCCAGCGCTTCGATCAGCACGATGTTCCGGATCGCAAGAGTGGTCAGCATGGCAGGCGCACAGGCTTACGGTGCCGCCCGCCGAATCGCAATCACTCCCCGCGCAAAGCCCGTGGATCAGCGGGCAGCAGCGACCGCCGGTAGCCCAACGGCGGGGCCGTGCCGCTCAATCAGCGCATAGGCGCGCGCATACCAGTCATTGCCGGGATAATTCGCCCCCAGCACGGCGGCATAACGCTGCGCTTCTTCCGGGATACCCAGCGCCAGGCTGGTTTCGGTCAGGCGATAGAGCGCTTCGGGCGCGTGGCTGGTGGTCTGGTAATTGTCGATCACGCGGCGGAACCGCAATTGCGCCGCCAGCCAATGGCCCGAACGCTCATAAGCGCGGCCGATTTCCATTTCCTTGCCCGCCAGATGGTCATTCACCAGATCGAGCTTGAGCCGGGCATCGGCAGCATATTGGCTGGTCGGATAACGGCGGATGACTTCATTGAGCGCGCGCTGGGCCTGAAGCGTAATCGCCTGATCGCGTTCCACATCGCTGATCTGCTCGTAATAGCACATGGCGATGAGGTAATAGGCATAGGGCGCGTCGCGGTTGCCGGGGTGGATCGACAGAAAGCGCGAAGCGGACTGGATGGACTGGTTGTATTGCTTGCGCGAATAATAGGCAAAGGCACTCATCAATTGCGCCCGGCGCGCCCAAGGCGAATAGGGGTGCTGACGCTCCACCTCGTCAAACAGCGCAGCGGCAATCGCGGTATCGCCGCGGTCAAGCCGTTCCTTGGCCGCGTTGTAGAGCGTTTCGACGTCGCGCGCGACATAGGCGGTTTCGGTGCCTCCGCCGCCCCGCCCCCCCATCGAGGCGCAGCCGGGCAGCGCCAGGACAGAGGCAGCCACAAGGCCAATCAACGCCGCCTTGGGCGACACGACAGAGTTCTTCGCGATCTTCATGGCCTGTGCCTATAACCAGCACACAGGTGAACGCCAAGTGAAGTCGGCTGAATGAGGGCGCTTTTCGACCGCTTTGCTGACTGCCGCTCTCATTCCCAGAATGCCACGCTGCGGCATTCAATGCTTTCGCGGATATTGCCCCTGCCATTCGCGCCGCCGTTCAGGCTGGTGTCGTGAAAGGCTGTGTGCGGGCAGCGCCATGTCACCGAATGGTCGCTGTCGTGAAACTTGAACAGCAGGGCATCGTCTGCCTCCATTCCCTGAAAATACCACCAGCGGTGGCCGGGGTGATAGCTGAAGATGGTGGCGGCCAGCTTCCGTTCCTCCCCTTCCACCGGAGCGATCAGCGCATCGCCCACCGGAAACTCGTCCACGATGAACAGCGTGTTCGATTTCTCCTCCCCGCCAAAGCTGGTGCGCCCGTCGCACAGCGCCAGCGGCACATCCTGCGGCGGGGGCGAGAAGGTGCGCCAGAAGCTGGAAATCAGGAACCGCTTGTAACCCGGCCCATCAGGAAAATGCTGGCGATAGGTCATCTCCGCCATGCGCCGCGCTGTAGGGCCGTTGATATCGACATGGACTTCGCCGGCAGTGGGCTGAATGCCGCCGCTGTGCTGGTAATTTTCCACCTTCTGCGCCGCGTGCTGCGACAGGTCGGCGCTGGTGCGCAGCATCCACCCGCGCGCTACGCATTTGTCCGCGCCCGTCAGAGCCAGGACTGCCTCTTCCACCTCGCGCTCATAGAGCGCATCAACATCGGCCTTGTCATGAAAATCGCGCACGTGGCTCGGCACTTTTGCGATCATGAAGCCGTGGGTGTCGAGCGTGAAATGATCGCGGATCGGCATTCCGTCCCGCACGATTACCGCGTGATCGGAATAGGTGCCGGTGTTGATCTCGCGCCCCTGACTGACATAGCGGCGCGTTACAAAATCGCCCTCATCGACATAGCGCAGCGTGGCGCGCACCTGGCGCGCGCCGTCCTCGATATCGCCCTTCACCCGCGTTGCCATCACCTTCTCCCGCTTACCCTGTGGCCGCCTGTCCCGCTGCGACTCTATCGCTCGTTAGAATTGTGCCACGGCCCACTGGCAAGAGGCAAGCGCGCCCGCTACACCTGAGAGCGGGAGAAACACGGGGAGAGAGCGCATGAGCGCCGCATACACCAACGCCTTGCCGCCGACATCGGACGACTGCGCCATCTGGGACATATGGCTCAGCCAGTTCCGCCTGCCGATCGTCAATGTGAATGTGGAAGTCGGCACTTTTGCCGCACTGGCCGAAGGGCCGCGCACGTGCGAGGATCTGGCAGCGCATCTTGGCGTGGATGCACGCGCGCTGGCAATGCATCTGGCCGCGCTGTGCGCGATGGGGCTTGCCGAAAAGCGGCTGGGCCATTGGCGCGCGACGCATCTGGCGCGCACCTGGTTGCACCCCGATGGCGAAGGCTATTGGGGCTATTTCTACCGCCAGATCGACCGCAATACGCATTTGCAGGGCCAGCTGCTCGAATCGCTGCGCACGGGCCGCCGTCCGGGCGAGGCAATGGAGGGCGACAGCGCGTTTGTTGCCCGTCCCGCCGAATGGGAACGCGGCACGATGAGCGCGGAGGCCGCGCATGGCATTGCCGCCTTCATGCACGCGCACAGCCAGGCGCCGGCGCTGGGCGCGGCGGCGCAGCCGGTGTTCTCAACCCTCAAATGCCTGATGGATGTGGGCTGCGGATCGGGCGTTTACGGCATCGAGATTGCCCGCGCCAATCCGGGCCTGCCGGTGATCTTGATGGACCTTGCCGAGATGGCGGCGGAGGCGCAAGGCTATGTCAACCGCGCCGGCCTGGGCGATCAGGTGCGCACCGCCGGCGTGAATATGTTCACCGAAGAATGGCCGCGCGAGGCCGACGGGCACTTCTTCTCCAATGTGTTTCACGACTGGTCGGACGAAACCTGTCGCCTGCTCGCCCGCCGCAGTTTCGAGGCGCTGCCCAGCGGTGGGCGCATTTTCCTCAACGAAATCCTGATGGATGACGAGGGTACCGGCCCCTTCCCCGCCGCCGCATTCAGCCTGCTGATGCTCATCGGCACGCTGGGAAAGCAATATTCGCTGGCTGAGTTCCGCGACATTTTGGAAAGCGCCGGCTTCACCCACGTGACGGCCGAGCGCACCGGGGGCGGATATTACTCGCTGGTCAGCGCGGTGAAGCCGTGAGGGCCGAGCGGGCTTAGGCGGCAATACCTAACCCCGCACTAGCGCCGCGGGAACGATCGGATGGCACAACCTTCGGCATAAGACTTGGGGATTTGCCGATGACGATACGCCGCCTGATCGCACAGGCCGGCCGCCTTCACGCACACGAAGGCGGCGCAACGGCCGTGGAATATGCTCTAATCGCGGCGCTGCTGGCGGTCCTTGCCGTGGGTGCCTTTGTGACTTTGGGCAACCAGGTCGACAGCAGCTTCAACCAGATTGAAACAAGCATGGAGAATGCCGGGAACTGACCTGGCGCGGCTCCGCTATTCCTCACCCATGCGCAGGGCGGCAATGAAGGCTTCCTGCGGGATGCTGACATTGCCGTATTCGCGCATCCGCGCCTTGCCCTTCTTCTGCTTTTCCAGCAGCTTCTTCTTGCGCGTGATGTCGCCGCCATAGCATTTGGCAGTCACATCCTTGCGCAGCGCCGCAATCGTTTCACGTGCGATCACCTTGCCCCCAATCGCCGCCTGAATCGGAATCTTGAACAGATGGCGCGGGATCAGATCCTTCAATCGCTCGCACATACCGCGCCCGCGTTCTTCGGCCACATTGCGGTGCACGATCATCGAAAGAGCGTCGACCGGTTCGTTATTGACGAGGATATTCATCTTGACCAGATCGCCTTCGCGCAGGCCAATCTGCTCGTAATCGAAGCTGGCATAGCCGCGGCTTATCGATTTAAGCCGGTCGTAGAAATCGAACACCACTTCGTTCAGCGGCAATTCGTAAGTCACCTGTGCGCGCCCGCCGACATAGGTGAGGTCGGTCTGGATACCGCGCCGATCCTGGCACAGCTTGAGAATAGATCCGAGATATTCGTCCGGCGTATAAATCGTCGCCTTGATCCATGGCTCCTCGATCACCTCGATCCGGTTGGGGTCGGGATAGTCGGCCGGATTATGCAGATATATTTCGCGCGCGTCATCGGTGCGGCTGGCGGACAACTGGATGCGGTAAACCACGGATGGCGCAGTGGTAATCAGATCGAGATCATATTCGCGGCTGAGGCGTTCCTGGATGATTTCCAGATGCAGCAGGCCAAGGAAACCGCAGCGGAAGCCAAAGCCCAGGGCCGCGCTCGATTCCATTTCATAGCTGAAGCTGGCATCGTTCAACCGCAGCTTGGCGATGCTTTCGCGCAGTTTCTCAAAATCGGCCGCGTCCACCGGAAACAGCCCGCAGAACACCACCGGCTGCACTTCCTTGTAGCCGGGAAGCGCCTCTGTCGCGCCGTTCTTGACCGTGGTGATGGTGTCGCCCACGCGGGCCTGCTCCACCTCCTTGATCTGCGCGGTGATGAAGCCGATTTCGCCGGGGCCGATTTCGGGCAAATCGGTGCGCTTGGGGGTGAAACAGCCTACACGGTCGACCAGATGTTCGGTGCCGCCCTGCATGAACTTGACGTTCAGCCCCTTCCTGATGACGCCGTCGAGCACGCGCACCAGAATGACCACGCCCAGATAGGGATCGTACCAGCTGTCCACCAGCATTCCCCGGAGCGGCGCGTCGCGGTCGCCCTTGGGCGCAGGGATACGGGCGACGACGGCTTCCAGCACATCCTCGATCCCGATGCCCGATTTGGCGCTGGTCAGCACCGCGTTGGACGCATCGAGGCCGATAATGTCCTCGATCTCGGCCTTCACCTTTTCGGGTTCGGCGGCGGGCAGGTCGATCTTGTTGATGACCGGCACGATCTCGTGGTCATGCTCGATCGACTGATAGACATTGGCGAGCGTCTGCGCTTCCACGCCCTGCGCTGCGTCCACCACCAGCAGCGCGCCTTCGCAGGCGGCCAGGCTGCGGCTGACTTCATAGGCGAAGTCGACATGGCCCGGCGTGTCCATGAGGTTGAGCTCGTAGGTCTTGCCGTCCTTGGCCGTGTAATTCAGGCGCACCGTCTGCGCCTTGATGGTGATGCCGCGTTCGCGCTCGATATCCATGTTGTCGAGCACCTGCTCGCTCATCTCGCGCGCAGTCAGGCCGCCGGTGAACTGGATCAGCCGGTCGGCCAGCGTCGACTTGCCGTGGTCGATATGCGCGATGATCGAGAAATTGCGGATCAGGGAAAGGTCAGTGGACATGGGGCTGCCCTCTAGCGGGCATCAGGGCCGCTGTCAGCAGGGTTCAAAGGCCAGAGCCAGGCGTGCTGCCAATTCGCACGGTCGCCGCTAACCGCGACGCCCCGCCTGCGCGGGATAGCGCAAGGGATAATCAGGCTCGGGTGGCAAAGCCGCAGAGCCAGGCGGCGAAGCATTCGGGATGCCCGCCTGCCGCGCAGGCGCGGCGCCCTGCATCGCCAGCAACTGTCCCGACCCGTCCCGCTGGAGCGGATTGGCAAACTCCACGCCGATCCGGTCATCCTTGGCCCAGCGCACGGTGCAGCTTACAAAGAATGTCTGCGAAATCTGCAAGCGGAAGATCGTGCCCACCGGCACGTGCCACACACCTTCGATCATTGCGCCTGTGGTGGAGATATTGCGGATGGTGCCGTCATAGCGGTTCTTGCCATGCTCCAGCACCACCTTGCGCAGCATGGTCTGGCGCGGCGCGCGCGCGGATCGCGGCCCCTTCGCCTCGGCCTGCAAGCCCTGTTTCAGGCGCGCAAGTGTCGCTTCCTTGGTCAGCGGGCGCTCGTAGATATAGCCCTGCACATGGCTGCACCCGTGGCGACGCACCAGTTCCAGCTCGTCCATCGTCTCCACGCCTTCGGCGGTGGTTTCCATGCCCAGCGCCTTGGCGAGACTGGTAATCGAGGCAATGATCGCACCATTGCGGCTACCCGGCTGCGTGGCGCCGTGCACAAAGCTCTGGTCGATCTTGATCTTGTCGAACGGCGCCTTCTTCAGATAGCCGAGCGAGGAATAGCCGGTGCCAAAATCATCGAGCGCCAGACGCACACCGATGCGTTTGAGCGCCTTGAACATTGCCTCGGTGCCCTCATCATCGGACAGGAACACGCTTTCGGTGATTTCCAGTTCCAGCTGATCGGGCCGGATCCCGGCACGCGCAATCGCCTGCGTGACCACGGCGGGAAGTTGTGGGCTGGAGAATTGCAGCGGCGACACATTCACCGCCACGCGCACTTCCGGCGGCATACAGGCCAGATCCATGCAAGCGGTACGCAGCGCCCATTCGCCCAGTTGGGTTATCAGCCCGGCATCCTCCGCCGTGCCGATGAAGCGATCAGGCGGGATCCATCCCTTGACCGGATGCTGCCAGCGCAACAGCGCTTCAAAGCCGGTAATCTGCTCGTTCTCCATCGACACCACCGGCTGATAGAACAGCTCCATATCGCCTTTGGTGATGGCATCGCGCAGGTCTTCCTCCAATTGCGCCCGCGCCTCCGCCTCGGCGTGCAGGTCGTTGGAATAGAAGTGATAGCGCCCGCGCCCGCCATCCTTGGCAGCATACAGCGCCAGATCGGCATTGCGCACCAGATCGTCGGCCTTTTCGCCATCCTGCGGGGCGATCGCCACGCCGATCGAGGCCCCAATGATCACGCGCTGCCCCTCAATCGCATAGGGCTGCGAGAGCGAATTGATCACCTCGCGCGCCAGATCGGCAAGCATCTGGGTTTCGTGACGGCCGGGGATGACCACCTTGAACTCGTCTCCGCCCAGGCGGCCCACCTGCCCCATCTTGCCGATTGTGCGTTCCAGCCGCTGCGCCACCTGCTTCAGCAGCGCATCGCCCGCCGGGTGGCCCATCGTATCGTTCACGTGCTTGAACCGGTCGAGATCGAGCAGGAAGATGGCGCAGGCGCGGCCCGCTTCGTGCGGCGAGGTCAGGAACTTTTCCAGCACCAGCGAGATGCGGAAACGGTTGGCCAGCCCGGTGAGCGAATCGAAATTGGCAAGGCGCGACACCTCCTCCTGGCTGCGCTTGCGTTCAGTGAGGTCGGTGCCCGCGCCGCGAAAGCCGATGAAATTGTTGAAGCTGTCATAGATCGGGCGTCCGCTGATCGACCACCAACGCTCGTCGCCGTCCACCGCCGCGCGCACCGCCAGTTCCTTGAACGCCGAACGGGTGGAAAGGTGGAACATCAGCGTCCGCTCGCTCGCTTCATTCGAATTGGCGAGATTGAACAAGGCGACCAACGGGCGGCCGATTAGGTCGCCGGCCTTGGTGCCCAGAATGCGCGCCACGGCATCGGATACATAGGTGATCTGCGCACGGCGGTCGGTTTCCCAGAACCAGCCCTGCCCGCCTTCCTCGTAATCGGAGAGAATATCCCGCGCGCGGTTTTGCGCCCGTTCCTGCGCGGCGCGGCGACGGTCCTCGCGCTCTTGCATGGCCACCTGCTCGCGCCCGGCAAAGGCCACCACGGCAAGACCCGCAGCAAGTCCTGCAAGCACTTGCGGCGTCAGGTGGGACAGGCAGAAACCAAACCACAGCAGCCATTGTCCCGCCATGAGAAGGGCTGGCTGTCGCCGCAGATAGACGGCCGCCAAGGCGCCGGTCGTCGCCAAGGCACAAACGGCAATTTCCCAAACCAGCCCAGCAATCGCGACAAAGCCGCCCATGCCAAGTCCGAACAGGAACAATGGCACCACCGGAAGGGCAAAACTCGCGCTGCGCCCCAGCAATTCCTTGCTGCGGATGTTGTCCGATAGCCCCAAAATACCGTGCAGCCGGGCCGACAGCGCGACCAGCCCCAGCGCGGCCAGCAGCGCCGCCGATCCCATCGCGCCGGGCCAACTCAATGTGAACAGGATCGCGGTTGCCACCGATGCGCCCATCACCACGATCATCGCCCAGCCATAACCGGCAGAGGGCGTTTCCACGGGCTCGGGCTCGTCCAGCGGCGCAAAGGCGCGATCGGGAGCGGGCTGGCGGCGCGCACCGTTGCGGCGTTCATTCGGCGCGCCCTGTATGCCGGGCGTTGGCGTCTGAGCCGGCACCCGCGCGGCGGGCACGCCATCCGGGGCGCGCAAAGGCGCGCCTTCCAGGCGTCGGTGGGATGATGGCCCGCTCATGGCAATGGAATGCCCGCTGCGCGCTTGAAAATCGGTTAACTTCTGCCCGCTTTTCGACGACTTTCCACGCCGCTGCATCTTGGCTTGAGCGGCGCACGTTCTGCTCTACTATCCGCTGGCGCCTTCAGGCGGGAAAGAGAGCAGGCACATGGCCATGCGGCATATCGCGATCATCGGTTCAGGCCCGGCCGGATATTACACCGCCGAAGCGGCGCAAAAGGCATTTGGCGAAGATGTGCGCGTCGATATTTTCGATTGCCTGCCCGTGCCTTATGGCCTCATCCGCACCGGCGTTGCACCCGATCACCAATCCATCAAGGGCGTGGCGCGCCGGTATGAACAGGTCGCGCTGACCGACAATGTCCGCTTTGTCGGCAATGTGACCGTGGGGCGCGACATTTCCGTGGCCGAATTGCAGGGCCTGTATGATGCGGTTGTGCTGGCGACCGGCGCACCGAAAGACCGCCCGCTGGATATTCCCGGCTCAGATTTGGTTAACGTTTTTGGCAGTGCGGCCTTTGTCGGCTGGTATAACGGCCACCCGCAATTCGCATCGCTCGATCCCGACCTGTCGGGCAGGACCGCGGTGGTGATCGGCATGGGCAATGTCGCGCTTGATGTTGCGCGCATCCTCGCCAAGACCGAAGCTGAGTTTGCCGGCAGCGATATCGTGGCGCACGCGCTGGGCGCGCTGCGCGCCTCGCGCATCGAACGGATTGTGCTGCTGGGCCGGCGCGGGCCGCACCAGATCATGATGACGCCCAAGGAGCTGGGCGAACTGGGCCAGCTTGAACGCGCCGCCCCGCATGTACAGCGCGGCGACCTGCCGCCCGAAGCCGAGGATGCGATCCTAGAGCCGGGCCTGCGCAAGAGCGTTGCCGTGCTGCGCCAGTTTGCCGCAATCCCCGAAGATATCCGCGCCGAAAAGCCCGTGGCCATCGAATTTGCGTTCTGCGCACAACCCGTTGAGTTATTGGGCGAGGATGGCCACGTCACCGGAGTGGTGATCGAGGAAACGGAGGTGGTCAAAGGCAAGGCCGTGCCGACCGGGAGGCGTGGCACGCTGGCCGCCGATCTTGTCGTCTCGTGCATCGGATACCGCAGTGTGCCCATTCCCGGCGTGCCGTTCGAGGAACGCGAGGGCCGCTTTGCCAATGATGAAGGGCGCATCCTTCCCGGTCTCTATTGTGTGGGCTGGGCCCGGCGCGGGCCCTCGGGCACGATCGGCACAAACCGGCCCGATGGCTATGGCGTAGTTGAAAAGATCGCCGAGGACATGACCGCTGGCCAATTAGGACATGGCGGAAAGCAGGGCCGCGAAGGCTTTGATGCCTTTGCAAAAGATCGCGCGATCGACATCGTCACCTTCCGCGACTGGAAGAAGATCGAGGAAGCCGAGAAGAAGGCCGCACGCGAAGGCGCCCCGCGCGAAAAGTTCGTTGATGTCGAAGCGATGATCAGGGCCAGAACCTAACGGCTGGAGCCCTGCGCACTCAATCTTTCAAGCACCGCGCCCCAGGCGACCATGCGCTCACCATAGCCGGTCATGTGATCGGCGCACCGCTGGGTCACACCTTCCATGTCGGCAGCCAAGGCGTTGCCCGCCGCCATGTTGTCGCCAATGGCGATGCTGCGGCCCGTCTTGCCTTCGTAGACGCCGACGAAATAGTTGACCGCAAACAGCAGCGCCTGCGCCGTCTCCTGATCGTCAGCCAATTCGGTGCTGAGGAACGAGGCCCAGATGGCGCATTGCCGCGCATCTTCTGCCGTGATCGTCACGCGCTCCTGCTCGCGGGCCTGCGCGAACACGGGAGAGGCCGTAACAGTCATCAGGGGCAGCACAAGAGCCGCGAGGGCGAGCACGCGGCGCATCAGACGCGCATCGGCATGAGGACATAGAGCGCCGGGCTCTTTTCGTCCTTGCGGATCAGCGTGGGCGCGCCGGCATCGGCCAAATGCAGTTCCACCGTGTCGCTGTCGATCTGCTGGAGGATGTCCTTGAGGTATCCGGCGTTGAAGCCGATTTCCATCGGTTCGCTGCGGTAATCGGCGGCCAGTTCCTCCGCCGCATTGCCGTTATCCGGGCTGGTGACCGAGAGCGTCACCTTGTCGGCTTCCAACGCCATTTTCACCGCGCGGGTCTTTTCGGTGGCAATGGTGGCCACGCGGTCAACGCCGGCAAAGAAGCTCTTGGGATCGAGCTTGAGCAGCTTGTCGTTTGCGGTGGGGATCACGCGGCTGTAATCCGGGAACGTGCCGTCGATCAGCTTGCTGGTCAGCACCACGCCGCCCGCCCCGCCCAGCGTGAAGCGGATTTTCGAGGGTGAGAGGTCGATCTGAACCGCGCTGTCGAGGGATTCCTCCAGCAGCTTGCGGATTTCGTTCACCGCTTTGCGCGGCACAATCACGTCGGGCATCCCCTCCGCACCTTCGGGCCGGGGAATCGTGAACCGCGCGAGGCGGTGCCCATCGGTGGCGGCGGCCTTCAGAACCGGGCCGCCCATCCCGTCTTCCGCCACATGGAGGAAAATGCCGTTGAGATAATAGCGGGTTTCCTCGGTCGAAATGGCAAATTTAGTGCGGTCGATCAGTTCGGCCAGCGTTGCGGCAGGGATCGTGAAGCGGGTGGGAAGGTCGCCTTCCACGATCACCGGGAAATCGTCGCGCGGCAAAGTGGGCAATTGGTAGCGGGTGCGCCCGGCTTTCACCACCATGCGGTTATCCGCCGTTTCGAGGCTCACCTGACTGCCATCGGGCAGCTTGCGCGCAATGTCGAACAGCAGGTGGGCTGAAACGGTGATCGCGCCCGCGCTGTCCACGCTGGCCGCATCAAGGCTTTCAACAACTTGCAGATCAAGGTCGGTCGCCATGATCTTCACCAGACCGTCGCCCGATGCCTCGATCAGCACATTCGACAGGATCGGGATCGTGTTGCGCCGTTCCACGACCGACTGGACATGGGACAGGCAGCGCAGCAGCTTCGCGCGTTCGATGGTGGCCTTCATCGCGTTTACAAACCCCTCTTGATGCCCATTCGTGACACGAACGGGCCGGAATCGCCCGCAGGCGCCGGAAACTTCACGCTCAGTCTTAACCGGGGCACCCCAAGGGGCAAGGATTCACTCGCAATTCCTGCCGGCACGGACGGATTCCTTGGGGATAAAGGCAGGGAAAAAACCGGCGCCCTGTGCCTCCGGTCAGGAAAGCATGGCCATGCCGCCGTTCACGTGCAGAGTCTGCCCGGTAATGTAGCTTGCCTCCCTGCTGGCGAGGAAAGCCACCGCCGCACCGATATCAGCGCCTTCGCCCATGCGGCCCATCGGGATGCGGGCGTTAAGCGCCTCCTTCTGCGCATCGGGCAGCACATCGGTCATCGGTGTGCGGATGAAGCCGGGCGCCACGCAATTGGCGGTAATGCCGCGGCTGGCGACTTCCTGCGCAAGGCTCTTGGTCATGCCGGTAATGCCCGCCTTGGCCGCGCAGTAATTCATCTGCCCCGGATTGCCCGTGGTGCCCACGATGCTGGTGATGGTGATGATGCGGCCGAAACGCGCCTTCATCATCGGCCGCGTCACCGCGCGCATCAGGCGGAATGTGCTTTCGAGGTTGATGCGGATCACCGCGTCCCATTCCTCGTCCTTCATGCGCATGGCGAGGTTGTCGCGCGTGATGCCCGCATTGTTGACGAGGATATCCAGCCCGCCCAGCGTATCGAGCGCGGCGGGCACCAGTTCCTCGACCTGGGTGGTGTCGGACAGGTCACAGGTGATTTCCACATGATCGCCGCCGAAATCCGCGATCAGCTCCTCCCGAAAGGCGCGCAGCTTAGCTGCGTTGGAGCCCGAAAGTGCCAGCCGCGCGCCCTGCGATGCCAGAGCGCGGGCAATCGCCGAACCGATCCCGCCAGCAGCGCCAGTGACAAGGGCATTCATTCCGGTCAGGTTGAACATCATCCAATCTCCTTTGCCAGCGCCTCGATATCGGCCATGGTCACTATGCTGTCCTGCGTGCTGTCGGGCACGATCTTGCGGATCATCGGGCCAACCACCTTACCGCCCAGTTCGACGAAGCGGGTAATGCCCGCATCGCCCATCACCGCCATGCTTTCGCGCCAGCGCACGCGGCCGGTCACCTGTTGCACCAGCAAGTCCTGCTCGGTCGCAGGATCGGTCACCACTGCGGCAGTGACATTGGCATAGACCGGCAGCAGCAAAGATTGCACCGGGCAGGCGGCCAGCGCTTTTGCCATCGCATCGGCAGCAGGCTGCATCAGGCTGCAATGGAAGGGCGCCGACACCGGCAGGATGACCCCGCGCTTGATGCCGAAATCCTTGACCATGGCAACAGCCCGCTCGATCGCGCCGATATGGCCGGAGAGGACAACCTGCCCCGGATCATTGTCATTGGCGACCTCGCACACCTCTCCGCGCGCCGCCGCCTCGGCCAGCTTCTGCGCGGTGTCGATATCCGCACCCAGCAGCGCGCACATCCCGCCCACGCCCACCGGCACCGCCGCCTGCATTGCCTGCCCGCGAATTTTCAGCAGCCGCGCGCAATCGGCAAGGCTGAAGCCGCCCACAGCGGCCAGCGCCGAATATTCGCCCAGACTGTGCCCGGCCACCGTTTCGCCCTTTTGGGTCAGCGACACGCCGAATTCCCGCTCCATCACGCGCACAATCGCCAGCGAGTGCGCCATAATGGCAGGCTGCGCGTTTTCGGTCAGCGTCAGCGCGTCCTCCGGCCCCTCGGCCATGATGGCGGAGAGCTTCTGGCCCAGCGCGTCGTCCACTTCCTGAAACACTTCGCGGGCGTGCGGACTGGCGCCAGCAAGCTCCACGCCCATGCCGACCTTCTGGCTGCCCTGCCCCGGAAACACGAAAGCGATCATCTGGCCACATCCTCCTCAATTGCCCCCGCGCCTATGGCGATGCGCGCTTTCAGGCAAGACCGAAGGGGACAATCCTGTTGGCAGCATCGTGCCCGATATCCGCGCGGCCCAGATAGGGTATGCCGCGGCGCTGGCACCAGAAACGGGCGATTTCCTCCGCGTCCGCGCCAAAGGGGCGGTCATTTTCCGGCACATCGGATACCCGCCCCAGCCGCAGGCCCGCCACGCCTTGCAAATGCTGCGTCACATGGAAGAACAGGCGGTCCACGGCATAAAGATGCTCGGCCACTTCCTCCACCAGCACCACATGATCGGCCAGATCGGGCATGAATTCGGTGCCCACCAGCATGGCCAGCGTCATCAGGTTGAAGGCCACCGCCGGGCGATGGTCCAGCCCGCCCTCGATCCCCTGTCGGTTGCCCGAAAACCAATCCAGCACGCGGCGTACCGCATCCTCTCCCCCATCGCGGCGGATATCGCCCGCCAGCGGCCCGTGCACCGGATGGCCGATGCCATTGCGATACAATGCGCCAAGCAGCGTGCCGCAATCGGAATAGCCCAGATAGGTCTTGCCGCCTGCCGCGTCACGCAGGCCCGCAATGGCGGCAGCCGCTATGCGGTTGGAACCGTATCCGCCCATGGCAAACCACACGCCGTCCACCGCCGGATCGTTCGCCACCTCCAGAAACGCCGCCAGCCGCACCTCGTCCGGCCCGGCAAAGTGGCCGTGTTCGAGGAAGCATTGCGGGTGAAAGACAAGGTCGATGCCGGGATATTCGCGCTGCGCCAGCGCCAGCACGGCATCGGCCCGCTCGCGCAGCAGCGGCTTTCCGGGGCAGACAAGGGCAATGCGGGTTTTCACGACGCCTTCTCTAACATCCGCTTCACAAAGTGCCACTGCCGCAATAGGCAGGGATGATGACCGCCAATCCCGACGCGACGCTGCTGGCCCACCCCTTCTTCTTCTGCGGAATCGGAGGTTCGGGGATGCTGCCGCTGGCGATGATCGCGCACGGCATGGGGGCGCAGGTTGCGGGATCGGATCGCAGCCGCGACCAGGGCCGCACACCGGAAAAGTTCGCCTGGCTGGAAGCGCAAGGCATCGCGCTGTTCCCGCAGGATGGCAGCGGGATCACCTCGCCCGATCAGGTGCTCGTTGCCAGCGCCGCGATCGAAGATTCCGTGCCCGAAGTGGCGCGTGCGCGCGAATTGGGCTGCGCCCGGATGACGCGGGCCGAACTCCTCAGCCGCCTGTTCAACGCCGCACCCCATTCCATCGCGGTGGGCGGCACCAGCGGCAAGAGCACGGTGACCGGCATGATCGGCTGGATCATGGATCAGGCGGAGCGCGACCCCACGATCATGAACGGCGCGGTGATGAAGAACTTCGTCACGCCGGATGCGCCCTTTGCCAGTGCACGGGTGGGCTATCACGGCACTTTCGTGGCGGAAGTGGATGAAAGCGACGGATCCATCGACCTCTATAATCCGTCTGTCGCGGTGCTGCTCAATGTCAGCCTCGACCACAAAAGCATCGAGGAACTGCGCCGCCTGTTCGGCAATTTCGTGGCCCGCGCAGGGATTGCCGTGGTCAATCTGGATGACGAGGATGCCCGCTTTCTGGGCGAACGGGCGAAGAAGCGCCTCACATTTGCCATCGATCATCCCAAGGCCGATCTGGGAATAGAGCCGGGCACGATCGTGCAGGATGATCGCAGCGTCCGCGCCATCATGGTGGACCGGCGCACCGACACCGCCCATGCGCTGCGCGTGCCTCTGCCGGGCCGCCACAACCTTGCCAATGCGCTGGCCGCTATTGCGGGGGCCGTGGCCGCCGGGGTCGATGTGCACGAAGCCGCCATTGCGCTGTCGGGTTTCAAGGGACTGGCGCGGCGCTTCGACATTGTCGGCACCAGTGCGAACGGCATCACCGTGATCGATGATTTCGGCCATAATCCCGAAAAATGCCGCGCCACGCTGCGCACGCTGAAAAGCCGGCCGGGCCGGGTGATCGCCTTCTTCCAGCCGCATGGATACGGCCCTTTGCGCCAGATGGGTCACGAACTGGCGCGAACCTTTGCTGGCGAACTGGGGCCGGATGATGTGACCATCATGTGCGACCCGGTCTATTTTGGCGGCACGGTGGATCGCAGCGAGGGAACGGAGCGGATCATCCGCCTGATCCGCGATGCCGGCGGCCAGGCCGAGTATCTCGCCTCGCGTGAGGATTGCGGCAAGCACATTGTGCAGATGGCGCAGGCAGGCGACCGGATCGTGGTGATGGGCGCACGCGACGATACGTTGAGCGAATTTGCAAAAAGCATCCTCTCCCGCCTCCCCTGAGGCTGCCCATCCGACCCCTTCCGGGCCGTTAACCCTGCTCCTTCGCCCTGCCTTCAGTCCCGCGCTGCCATTCTGCAAGCGTAATCCGATCAAGCGGCAAGGAACAGTGATGGCCAAGACATACCGTCCCGCAGGCGTGGGGATGCTCCCGGCGGTGGCAGGGACTTATGTGCTCAGCGCCTATTTTGATGGCGAGACGGTGGATCTGGTGCGCGCCAATGTGCTGGGCTGGCAGGTCACTTCCGAACGCAGCCTTGTGCCGCTGCTGATTGACCCGCAGGCCTGCGACGCCGAGCCGTGGTATGTGCAGCACCCCGATGGCCGCGTGGAAGCCAGCGACGGGCGCTGCTGGAACGCCATGCGCGACTGGCTGGCGCAGGAGCGCGAAAGGCAGCGCAGCGCGCTCGCCCCGCGCCCGATCAGTGGCTCTGATGCGCCCCCACCTTCAGAACCTTATGCAACAGCAGCACAATGATCGCGCCCAACAGCAGGCCGAACAGCGCGGACAAGCCTGCATAGGTCATCCAGCCCAGCACCGGCCCGATTGATCCCGTCGCCGCTTCCACGCCGTGCTGGATTTCGTGCGCGAGATGCGGCAGCGCGCCCACACCCAGTTCCTCCATCCCGTGCAGCACGATCCCGCCGCCTACCCACAGCATTGCGACCGTGCCCACCACCGACAGCATGACCAGCACGCGCGGCATGGCAAGCAGCAGCGCACGTCCGGTCTTGCGCGCCAGCAGCGAAGGCTTGCGCGCCAGATGCAGCCCCGCATCGTCCATCTTCACCAGCAGGCCGACTGCGCCATAGACCACCACCGTAATCACAATGCCCACCACCGCCAGCACGCCGGCGCGCGTCACCAGGCTTTCCGCCGCCACTTCGGACAAGGTAATCGCCATGATTTCCGCCGACAGGATCAGATCAGTGCGGATTGCACCCGAAATGCGCGCCTTCTCGAAGGCGGCCACATCCTCGATGGCATCCTCCAGCGTTGCCCCGTGCTTTTCGCCGCCCAGCTTCTCGATCACCTTTTCCGCGCCTTCATAGGCAAGGAACAGCCCGCCCAGCATCAGGATCGGGATGATCGCCTGTGGCAGAAACTCGCTCAGCACCAGTGCGCCGGGTAGTAGCAGCACCAGCTTGTTGAACAGGCTGCCGCGCGCGATGCTTGCCACGATCGGCAATTCCCGGTCAGGCGTGAAGCCGGTGACATAGGACGGCGTGACGGCTGCATCGTCGATCACCACGCCCGCCGCTTTCGTGCCCGCCTTGCTGGCAGCAAGGCCGATATCGTCAGCCGAAGCTGCCGCTGCGCGCGCGATCAGCGAAATGTCGTCAAGCAGCGCGACAAGGCCGGATGGCATCGTTTATCCTCTTATATGGGGATCGAAAGGTCAGTTGGCCCGGTAAACCGTGATTATGACATGGGGTTCTGTAACTGACGGGTCAAAACCCAGCGTGCCGATATAGCCGCCCTGCCCCAGCCATTCATAGCGTCCGCGCGGTGCCTCGAACACCGGACTGGTGCGCGCGGGCCGCGGCGTGCCGTCCTCTGCCGGGCGGCACAAAGCGCCCGAATTGACCACATTGATCACCACCCCGTCATCGGTGCGCAGGAAATAATCCGCGATGATCTGCGTGCAGCCATCGGGCCGGTCGAGCTGCCAGTCCCACCCCATCGGCAGGATCTCGCCGCGCATATTCGGCCCTTCGAATGTGCCCCCGGTGATGGGGATGATGCGGCGCATACCGAGGGCAGTTTCGCCCACCGGGATCATCTGCCCCAGCTTGACAACCGAGCGGTAGAGCAGTTCCAGCCCCGGTTCTGCAGCGGGGAGCGGCGCGTCCTGCGCGGCGGCGGCGACCGGGACAAAGATCCCAAGGACGGCAGCAAGCAGACGTTTCATTGCACAGATTCCCCTCTCCGATTGCCGCTCTGCCTAGCCGCACTTGCATTGCTCCGCAATTCGTCTAAGAGCGCCGCTTCCGCAGGGGCCGACGGGCCTTTGCGGAAACCGAAGAAAGCCGGAGGGGCCCCGTCATCCGGACGGACAAGCCAGCGATCGGCAGAAACATGAAAGGAAGCGTGACATGGCTCTTTACGAGCACGTGTTTCTCGCGCGTCAGGATTTGAGCCAGGCTCAGGTCGATGCGCTGGCTGCCAACGCCACACAGATTGTGGAAGGCATGGGCGGCAAGGTCACCAAGACCGAAACCTGGGGCCTGAAGTCCCTCGCCTACAAGATCGACCGTAACCGCAAGGCGCATTATGTGCTGCTCAACATCGAAGGCCCCGGCAATCTGGTGGCCGAGCTTGAGCGCCAGAACCGCATCAACGAAGACATCCTGCGCTGGCTGACCATATCGGTTGACGAGCATGAAGAAGGCCCTTCGGCCATGATGCGCAAGAACGATCGCGACCGTAAGCGCCGCGAACCGCGTGAGGAGCGTTTCTGATGGCCCGCCCGTTTTTCCGCCGCCGCAAGTCCTGCCCGTTCGCGGCCAAGGACGCCCCCGCCATCGATTACAAGGATGTGCGCCTGCTGCAGGGCTTCATGTCCGAACGTGGCAAGATCGTGCCGAGCCGCATCACCGCCGTTTCTGCCAAGAAGCAGCGTGAACTGGCCCGCGCCATCAAGCGCGCCCGCCATCTGGGCCTGCTGCCCTACATCGTGAAGTGAGGGGAGCTTAAACCATGCAAATCATCCTCCTCGAACGCATCGAGAACCTCGGCACCATTGGCGATGTCGTCAATGTGAAGGACGGCTATGCGCGCAACTTCCTGTTGCCGCAGAAGAAGGCGCTGCGCGCCAACGATGCCAACCGCCGCGTTTTCGAAGCCAATCGCGAGCGTCTGGAAAAGGAAAACGCCGATCGCCGCGCCGCTGCTGAAAAGCAGGCCGAGACGGTTGCCGGTGCCGAGATCGTGCTGATCCGCGCCTCGTCCAATTCGGGCCAGCTCTACGGTTCGGTCAATGTCCGCGACGTGGCCGAAGCGCTGGTTGCGCAAGGGCACAAGGTGGACAAGCGCCAGGTCATCATGGGCGCGCCCATCAAGACGCTGGGCGTGTTCAACGTGACCGTGGCCCTTCACCCCGAAGTGCAGGTGACGGTGAAGGCCAATGTCGCCCGTTCGGACGACGAAGCCGAACTGCAGCGCCAGGGTGTCGACGTGATCGGCAATCTTGCCGCCGAAGACCGCGCCGAAGGCGAAGGCTTCACCGAAGAATTCGACCCCAACCGCGAACTGGGCGAACTGCCCCCCGCGGAAGAGGAAGAGGAAGCGGCGGGCGAATAAGCCTCCCCCCCCTTTCAAGTGTTCGACGAAATCAGGGCGCCTCCCCATCGGGATGGCGCCCTTTTTCCTGCTTCAGCCTTGCCGCAAAAACGCCACCAGCCCTGCGCCCAGTTCGGGCATGGTGACACTGGACATATGCGTGCCGGGGATCAGTTGCAGGCGCCCATTAGGCAAGGCCGCTGCCAGATCGGCGGGGGAGCCGTTGTCACGGTCCTCCTCGCCGCAGAGCACCAGCGTGGGCATGGTGATGCGGGAAAGGTCGGCGCGGTCCATTTCGCCGCCCGCCTGAAGCAGCAGGCGCGCCGCGACCGTATCGACCTTCATCGTCTTCATGAAGGAGACCGCCATGAATGCCCGGTCGCCGCGCTTCATTTCGCCCATCCGATCAATCGCATCGATGAAGAAGGCCGAACGGCGGCTCCAGTTGTCGAGGCTTTCCAGCCCCATGCCCGCCAAGACCAGCCGGCGCGGCGCAAGGCCCGCAATCACCGCAGCGGCGGCCGTGCGCGCGCCCAGCGAAAAGCCGACAAGATCGAAATCCGAAAGCTCCAAAGCCTCCACCAGATGCAGGCAATCGCGCACGAGCACATCGGCCGGATAGGCGGCGGGATCGTGCGGCGCACCGCTTTGACCGTGGGCGCGGTGATCGGGCATGATAGCCGCGAACCCGGCATCGGCGAGGGCTTGCGCATGGCCGAACCTGATCCAGTTCATCTCGGCGCTGGAAAACAGGCCATGCAGCAACAGCACGGGCCGCCCCGATCCCATGCGGTGCACGGCAAGGGAGGTGCCATCAAAGCTGGCAATATGGCTCGTGGTGATCTGGGACACGCGCGGATGATTCCTCAGCTGTTGAACAGTCACCCAAACAGCACTTTGCCATTCGCGCAAGCGGCCTGTCAGCCCGCGCTGGCCTCAGCCCACTGGTCGAACGCTTCCAGCGCCTGCGCGGCATACATGGCCGACGGGCCGGCCCCCATATAGATGGCAAGACCCACCGTCTCGGCAATTTCCTCGCGCGTTGCGCCGGCGCGGTGCGCGGCAGCAACGTGGTAGGTCACGCACGGATCGCAGCGCACCGCGACCGATATGGCAATCGCCATCAATTCCTTGGTCTTGGTATCGAGCGCGCCCGCTTCCAGCACCGCGCCGCTCATCTCGCGGAAAGCCTTCATCGCGCCCGGCGCGCTCTTGTGCAGTTCGCCCACCGCCGGGTTCAGCGCGCGGGCCATTCCCGGCCAATCCTTGAAATTGCTTTTCGCCATTGCTGCCATCCTTTCCCCGCCAGACCTAACGAACTGGCGGGAAAAGGATTTGCGTCAAATCAAGTGGTCGCGTTTCCGCGCTCAGCCCTTCTTGAGGTGGCGGCGGCCCAGCAGCTCGGCAATCTGCACCGCGTTGAGCGCGGCACCTTTCCGCAGATTGTCGGACACGCACCACAACACCAGGCCGTTATCGACGGTGGGGTCTTCGCGCACGCGGGACACGAAGGTGGCGTAATCGCCCGCGCATTCCGCCGGGGTCACGTATCCGCCGTCCTCGCGCTTGTCGACCAGCATGATGCCGGGCGCCTCGCGCAGCAGATCCTGCGCCTTCTTGGCCGAGATTTCGTTTTCGAACTCGATGCTGATCGCTTCGGAATGGCCGACGAACACGGGCACGCGCACGCAGGTCGCCTGCACCTTCACCTTGGGATCGAGGATCTTCTTGGTCTCGACCACCATCTTCCATTCTTCCTTGGTGAACCCGTCATCCAGGAACGTGTCGATATGCGGGATCACGTTGAAGGCGATCTGCTTGGTAAACTTGCGCGGCTCCACCGAGTCACCGACGAAGATGGCGCGGCTCTGTTCGAACAATTCGTCCATGCCCGCCTTGCCCGCGCCGGAAACCGACTGGTAGGTGGAGACGACCACACGCTTGATCGTGGCCGCGTCGTGAAGCGGCTTGAGCGCCACCACCATCTGCGCGGTGGAGCAGTTGGGATTGGCGATGATGTTCTTCTTCTTGTAATCGTCGATCGCGTCCGGGTTCACCTCGGGCACGATCAGCGGCACGTCCGGGTCCATGCGGTAGAGCGAAGAATTGTCGATCACCACGCAGCCCGCAGCGGCCGCCTTGGGGGCATAGATCTTGGTCGCTTCGCTGCCCACGGCGAACAGCGCGATGTCCCATCCGGCAAAGTCGAAATGCTCCAGATTCTGGCACTTCAGCATCTTGCCGGTGTCGCCCAGTTCCACTTCGGAACCGACGCTGCGCGACGAGGCGACGGCAGCCACTTCATCCATCGGGAATTCGCGCTCTGCCAGAATGGCGAGCATTTCGCGCCCGACATTCCCCGTGGCGCCCACTACTGCAACACGATAACCCACAAAAACCTCCATCAAATCATTGATGCGCAAGGAAAAGGGGCGCTCCCGACCGTTCCGTCAGGGCGCCCCTTCTCACCGATACAAATTGGTTGTTTCGAGAAGACGGCCCTTACTGGCCGGTAATCTCCCGGCGCTCGGCAATGCGAGCGCGTTTGCCGGTGCGGCCGCGCAGATAATACAGCTTGGCACGACGCACGATGCCGCGGCGCACCACGGTGATCGAATCGATGTTGGGCGAATAGAGCGGGAACACACGCTCCACACCTTCGCCGAAGCTGATCTTGCGGACGGTGAAATTGCTGTTGATCGAGCGGTTCGAGCGGGCAATGACCACGCCTTCGAACATCTGCACGCGGCTGCGCGTGCCTTCCACCACCTTCACGCCCACGCGAACCGTGTCGCCTGCGCGGAAATCGGGGATATCCTTGCCTTCTACCAGAGCGCCGATGGCTTCGGCTTCCAGTTCCTGAATCAGACCCATGGTCGTCAGTCCTCAGTTTCACGCCGCGCATCAGAGGCAGGCTGGTCCCGAACGCCACAATGGCGTTCCCAAAGGTCCGGCCTGCGTAACCGTGTATCATCTTCTGCCTGTTGTTTCCGCCAGGCAGCGATTTTCGCATGATCCCCCGATCGCAGCACTTCAGGGATCGTGCGCCCTTCCCATTCAACAGGACGGGTATATTGCGGATATTCGAGAAGGCCGCTTTCGAAGCTTTCCTCGATACCGCTGGAAGCCGCGCCCATTACGCCGGGAATGAGGCGAATGCAAGCATCAAGAATGGCCAGCGCGGCAGGCTCTCCGCCCGACAGGACGATGTCGGCAAGGCTCACCTCCTCGACATTGCGGGCGGCAAAAATCCGCTCGTCAAACCCCTCGAACCGGCCGCACAGGATGATCGCGCCCGGGCCTGCGGCAAGCTGCCGGATGCGGTCTTGCGTGATCGGCTTTCCGCGCGGCGTCATCGCCAGAACGGGGCGGCCATCGGCAACGCTGTCGATCGCGGCGGCGAGCACATCGGCTTTCAGCACCATGCCGGCCCCGCCGCCTGCGGGCGTATCGTCAACCGTGCGGTGCTTGTCGTTGGCGAATTCGCGGATCTGGATCGTGTCGAGCGTCCAGTCCCCTCTCTCCAGCGCGCGGCCAGCAAGGCTTATGCCCAGCGGCCCGGGAAACATTTCCGGATAGAGCGTCAGGACGGTGGCGGCGAAAGTCACGGCTCGGCGCGCCGCTGGCCCAGCATATGCCCCACCATGCCCAGGCCAAAGCCGCACAAAAGCGCCATCACGCCAAACACCAGCGCCGCCGCGACGCCAAAGGGCGCGGCATTGCCGCTGCTCACGAAACTTGCCACCAGCAGCGCGAACACCGCCAGCAGCGGCAGGCTGGCCAGCAGCGCGGCGGTGAAGGCGGCCATGGCGGGCCGCTTTCGGGCCAGCGCGAAACCCGCCGCAACCGGCATGGCGAGCGCAAGAAGGATCAGCAGCGCGGCCATGGTCAATCCTCCAGAAAATCGGCAGATACAACGAGGCGCGTGGCATCCCAATGCGGCACGGCTTCCACCCGCATGGGCACCATGAAGCGTCTGGGCCGCTGGCCTTCTGGCGCTGGCCGCTCGATCTCGATCACATCGCCCGCGCCGAAATTGTCGACGGCGATCACGGTGCCCAGCGGTTCGCCCGCATCGGAGACGGCGGCAAGGCCGATCAGGTCGGCATGGTAATATTCGCCCTCGGCCAGCGGGGGCAAAGCCTCGCGCGGAACGGCCAGCGCGGTGCCGCGCAGCTTTTCGGCCGCGGTGCGATCGGCACATTCGGCAAAGCGGGCAATGCCGCCGCCCTTGCCATCATCGCGCAGCGATGTGAGAGTGAGCGCACCGCCGTTGAAGGACTTGTGCGCCTTGAGCGACGCAATGCCTTCGCCAAACAGCTTCAGGCGGACCTCGCCCGTCACGCCGTGCGCGCCGGTAATGGCGGCAAGGGTGATATCGCGCCCTGTGGCCCCTCCCACCTGAGGGAGGGGTTTGGGGTGGGCCTGGCCGGACGCGTCATCTTTCGACGCGCCCACCCCCGGCCCCTCCCGCGAGCGGGAGGGGGGTTTTGCCATCAGCCCTGGGCCTGTTCTTCGGTGGCTTCTGCAGCAGGAGCTTCCTCAGCCGGAGCAGCAGCGGCGGCAGCGGCTTCCTCCGCAGCGGCCTTGGCGGCTTCTTCAGCTTCGGCCAGCTTGGCGGCCTTGTCTTCGGCGCGCTGCTTGGCGGCTTCGCCCGGCTCACCCTTCTTCGGGTTGTTGCGCGCGGGACGCTCCTTGATGCCGGCAACGTCGAGGAATCGCGCCACGCGGTCGGTCGGCTGCGCGCCAACCCCCAGCCAATAGCGGATGCGGTCTTCGTTCAGGCGCACGCGGTTGGCATCGTCCTTGGCCAGCATCGGGTTGTAGGTGCCGATCTGCTCCAGGAACTTGCCGTCCCGCGGGGAGCGGCTGTCAGCTGCCACGATGCGGTAGTAAGGACGCTTCTTGGCGCCGCCGCGCGAAAGACGAAGAGAAATTGCCATGTAATATTACCTTTCCAATTCAAACCGTTGAAATTACTTGTTCTTGAGAAAATTCTGAAGTTCCGGCGGCAGGCTGGCCGGGCTTCCATTGCCGAGACCCGGCAAACCGCCCGCACCGCCGGGGATACCGCCCGCGCCGCCCATGCCGCCAGCGCCGCCGAGCAGCGAGGCAAGGCCCTTGATCCCGCCCATCTTGCGGATCTGCTTCATCGCGCGGCCCATTTCCTGGTGCATCTTGAGCAACTTGTTCACATCCTGCACGCTGGTGCCGGACCCGGCAGCCACGCGCTTCTTGCGCTTGGCATTAAGCAGTTCGGGGCGCGCGCGCTCCTTGGGCGTCATCGATCCGATGATGGCATCCATATGCACCAGCACCTTGTCATTCACGCCGCTGGCTTCCATCGCCGCCTTGGCCTTCTTCATGCCCGGCATCATGCCCGCCAGCATTCCGAGGCCGCCCATCTTCTGCATCTGGTTGAGCTGCATACGAAGGTCGTTCATGTCGAACTGCCCCTTCATCATGCGCTGGGCGGCCTTCTCAGCCTCGTCCTTGTCGATGACCTCTGCAGCGCGCTCGACCAGGCTGACGATATCGCCCATGCCGAGGATTCGGTCGGCCACGCGCGCCGGGTGGAAAGGCTCGATCGCGTCGAGCTTTTCGCCGGTGCCGGCAAACTTGATCGGCTTGCCCGTAACCGCGCGCATCGACAGCGCCGCACCGCCACGCGCATCGCCATCCATACGGGTGAGGACAACGCCCGTCAGCGGCACTTCATCGCTGAAGTTCTGCGCCACATTGACCGCGTCCTGCCCGGTCAGCGCATCGACCACCAGCAGCACCTCGGCCGGGTTGGCAACGCCTGCCACCGCCTTCATCTCGGCCATCAGCGCCGCATCGACGTGCAGGCGGCCCGCAGTATCGAGCATCAGCACATCGACATTCTGCAACCGCGCAGCTTCCAGCGCGCGGCGGGCAATGTCCACCGGCTGCTGCCCCGCGATGATCGGCAGTGTGGCGACCGATACCTGTTCGCCCAGGACCTTGAGCTGTTCCTGCGCTGCCGGACGGTTCACGTCCAGCGAGGCCATCAGCACCTTCTTGCCCTGCTTTTCCTTCAGCAGCTTGCCGATCTTGGCGGTGCTGGTGGTCTTGCCTGAACCTTGCAGGCCCACCATCATCACCACGGCAGGCGGACGCACATCGAGGTTGAGCGGGGCTGCATCGGCAGCGCCCGCATCATCGCCGCCCAGCATGGCGACCAGCTCGTCATTGACGATCTTGACGACCTGCTGGCCCGGCTTCACCGATTTCAGAACCGCTGCGCCCACCGCCTTTTCGGTCACGCGGTTGATGAAATCGCGCGCCACGGGCAGCGCCACATCGGCTTCGAGCAGGGCCACGCGAATCTCGCGCATGGCTTCGCGCACATCGGCCTCGCTCAGCGCGCCGCGGCCGCGCAGGCGGTCGAAGACAGAGCCAAGATTGCCGGACAGCGTATCGAACATGGGCGTCGTGCAGCTCCAATAAGCCAAAAGCGAAAAACGCCGGCGGATGAACACTCATCGGCCAGCGGGCAGTTCAGACATCACGCAGATCAGCCTGCGCAGTGTATTTCAGTATTCACCGGAATGGTGGAGCCTAGCGGGATCGAACCGCTGACCTCTACAATGCCATTGTAGCGCTCTCCCAGCTGAGCTAAGGCCCCGAATTTTTCCATTCCTGCCGCACCCTGGGAGGTGCAGTCCCTTGCGGGAAGCGGCCCATTATGGCCGTTCAAGCCGAAGCGCAAGAGGGAATTTTCAGGCCCCTTGCGCTTCGCTTGCCCGTTTACAGATCGTCCGCGTCGTCGTCCGAACCGGTGTCCACGCCCAGATCGTCGTCGCCGCCAAGATCCACATCGTTGTCGGGCGAATCCTCGCCCTCATCGATATCTTCCAGATCGGGATCGGCCAGATCCGCGTCCGCATCCTCCAGCGCGACTTCTTTCTTCACTTCTTCGAACGGGATCGGCTGCTTGGACTTGAGCACGGGTTCAGGCACCCACTGGTTGCCGCATTCGATGCAGACCACGGGATCATCCTTGCCCAGATCATAGAAGCGTTCACCGCATTTGGGGCAGGTGCGCTTGGCGCCCCATTCAGGCTTCACCATAAATCCAATTCCTTCATTCGTCCGCGCAAAGCGTGAGGCAGCGGACGCAAGATGTGCATGCAAAATGCCGGAAGCGCCCCTTTCCCGATTCGCCGGTGAATATCAAGGGCGATAATGGGGCGGCAAAAGGGGATCGCTGTCGCGCCCGCCTTGCCACGGCCCCCCGGCGCTGGCAAGGACGCGCCGCATTTGCGTCCCTCGTGAAAGAAATCGCCCGTGTCCGCATCAAATGTCAGCCTGCCCCAACCCCGCCGCTTTGCCCCCGCCGGGGCGCTTTCGGGTGCGATCCGGGTGCCGGGCGACAAGTCTATCAGCCACCGCTCGCTGATGCTGGGCGCGCTGGCCCTGGGGGAGACGCGGGTAACGGGCCTGCTGGAAGGCGAGGACGTGCTCGCCACCGCCGCCGCCATGCGGGCGATGGGCGCCACGATCGAACGCCTGCCGCACGGCGAATGGGTGATCAGCGGCGTGGGTGTGGGAGGGCTGCTGCAACCTGCCGCGCCGCTCGACATGGGCAATTCGGGCACCTCGACCCGGCTGCTGATGGGCCTTGTCGCCAGCCACGCCATCACCGCCACCTTTACCGGCGATGCGAGCCTGTCCAAGCGCCCGATGGCGCGCGTGATCGAACCGCTCAGCCAAATGGGCGCGCAGTTTTCCGGTGCTAATGGCGACAGGTTGCCGCTCACCTTGCGCGGGATATGCCCCGCCGTGCCGATCACCTACCGCCTGCCGGTGGCGAGCGCGCAGGTCAAAAGCGCGGTTCTGCTGGCTGCGCTAAACACGGCCGGCACCACCACGGTGATCGAGCCGGTGCCGACGCGCGACCATTCGGAACGGATGCTGCGCGGATTTGGCGCAGATCTGAGCGTGACAGAAAGGGACGGAGAGCGCGTCATCACGCTGAACGGCCCTGCCGAACTGTCGGCCCAGACGATCGAGGTGCCGGGCGATCCGTCCAGCGCGGCCTTTTTCGTGGTTGCCGCATTGATCGTGCCGGGCAGCGATGTGACAATCGCCAATGTCGGCCTCAACCCCACGCGCGCCGGCCTGTTCGATGTGCTGCGCCAGATGGGCGGCCAGATCGAGGAAGTGAACCCGCGCGTGGTTGGCGGGGAGCCTGTGGCCGATCTGCGCGTGCGCCATTCCGCGCTCCATGGCATCACGGTAGACCCCGCCATCGCGCCATCCATGATTGACGAGTTTCCGGTATTGTTCGTGGCTGCCGCCCTGGCGCAGGGCACGACGGTGACCAGCGGGCTGGACGAACTGCGCGTCAAGGAAAGCGACCGTCTTACCGCCATGGCCGATGCGTTGGTGCTGGCGGGGGCGCGCGTGGAAGAGCGCGGGGATGGCCTTGTTATCCAAGGCACTGGCGGCACGGCCCTGCCCGGCACGGCAGAGGGGAGCGCCGTTGTGACGCATCTCGACCACCGAATCGCGATGAGCATGGCGGTGGCCGGGCTCGTCAGCTCGGATGGCGTCGAGGTGGACGATATCCGCCCCATCGCCACCAGCTTCCCCAATTTCCTCAGCCTGCTGGAGAGCCTTGGCGGCTAGGATCACGCCGGACTGGAAAGCTTCATCAGCACCAGACCCGACACGATCAGCACCGCGGCCAGCGCGCGCATCGGCGTCACCGCTTCTCCCAGCACCACGATGCCCACGACAAACGCCCCCACGGCGCCGATCCCCGTCCAGATCGTGTAGGCCGTGCCAAGCGGCAGGCTGCGCATCGCCAGCGCCAACAAGCCGAAGCTGAAGATCATCGCCACGATCGTCACGGCGGAGGGGACAGGTTTGGAAAATCCGTCGGACAGCTTCATCGCAAAGGCCCAGACCACTTCCAGCAATCCGGCCACGAACAGGAAAACCCACGCCACGCGCGCACTCCTTTATTGCAAAAGAATGCCGGGCCGTCCCGGTCTTGATTGCCCGCAGGCACGCCGGACGTGGCCAGCGCTGCGCCGAGATAGGGCCGCGAACGGCGGTTCTCAAGCGTGCATTTGCCGGGTACAGCCCTTCCCATGATTATCGCTGTCGACGGACCAACCGCATCGGGAAAGGGCACCATCGCAAAGGCGCTCGGCCGCCATTTCGGCCTGCCGCATATGGATACCGGCCTGCTTTACCGGGCGGTCGGCTATCAGGTGGGCCTGGACGGCGGCGATCCGGATGATGCGGGCGATGCGCTGGCGGCGTGCAATTTCCCGGAAGAACTGCTGGGCCACCCTGCTCTGCGCAGCGAGGCGACCGGAGGGCTGGCAAGCCGCGTGTCGATCCATCCGGCGGTGCGCTCCGCCCTGCTCGAACGCCAGCGCACGTTCGCCGGTCAACCGGGCGGCGCGGTGCTCGACGGGCGCGATATCGGAACGGTCATCTGCCCCGATGCGGATGTGAAGCTGTTCGTTACCGCCAGCGTGGATGCACGGGCAGAAAGGCGCTGGGCCGAAATGCAGGCGCGCGGAGAGGATCACACGCTGGCCGCGATCCGCGAGGATCTGCGCGAACGCGACGCGCGCGACAGCCAGCGCCGCGCCGCGCCGCTCACCATGGCGCCAGATGCGCTGCTGCTCGACACGTCCAGTCTGAGCCGTGATGAAGCGATCGCGCGCGCAATAGAATTGGTCAACGCCGCAACGGGTCAGCAGGCCTGCCCCTGAAATCAGTGCCGGATCGCCGCCTGCACTTCGCGCCGCAGGCCCAGCAGGAAGGCCAGTTCCGCCACCACGAAAAGCGGGCCGACAAGCAGGCTTCTCAGATCATCAAGAAAGGCCGGTTTACGCCCTTCAAAGGCATGGCCGATGAACTGGATCACCCAGCCTGTCAGGAACAGTCCCGCGCCCCAGCCCAGCCAAATGGCCGTGTCACGCGCCGACAGTTCCAGCCCGGCCCCGCAGCACAGCGCCAGCAGCAGCGCCATCACCGCGCCAAAGCGCAGGTCGAGCCGCACATAAAACAGCCCTGCACCCAGTGCCAGAAGCATCGCGGGTGTTAGCGGCAGGCCCACATCCCAGACCGGCCGCGACAGCAGCACGACCACGGCCAGAAAGATCATCGGTATCCCCACCAGATGCGTCGCCACATTGCGCCGATCCTGGTGGTATTCGCCATAGGCGGCGAGATTGCGCTCCAGCGGAGTCATCGCCCCCTCCTCTCTCCTGCACCAAAGAAGGCCAGCCCGCGCCGCGCCTGTCAAGCACCGCTGGCTCAGCGCGACTGGGGCGACCCGGTGTCGCGGCCGATTCGCCTTGCTTTTGCAGCCCCTTTCGCCTAGGCGCGCGCCTGTCCCCAAGGCAGGCTTTCAACGGCTGGCCCCACGGGATGCTGCGGATGGCATACGGCCCCCGTGGCAGTTCGGCCTCTTGGCCCGCTTTTTCGCAATGGTGCGGCAGGCGGAGAAAGACCGGCGGATACAACCGCCTGGCCGGAAAATTGATGATACGGGAATCCCAACCTTATGGCATCCACTGCCAACCCCACCCGCGATGATTTCGCGGCTCTCCTTGACGAACAGCTCGGCGGCGCCGACGGCGGCTTTGAAGGCCGCGTGGTCAAGGGCACTGTCACCGCCATTGAAAACGGCTTTGCCGTGATCGACGTAGGCCTCAAGTCCGAAGGCCGCATTTCCCTGCGCGAGTTTTCCCGCGGCGAGGACGAGCACGGCCTCGTTGTCGGCGGTGAAGTCGAAGTTTTCGTGGACCGCGTGGAGAACGCTGACGGCGAAGCCATGCTGTCGCGCGACCGCGCCCGCCGCGAAGCCGCGTGGGACAAGCTGGAAAGCGAATTTGGCGAAGGCAAGCGCGTTGAAGGGCGCATCTTCGGCCGTGTGAAGGGCGGCTTCACCGTCGATCTCGATGGCGCCGTGGCCTTCCTGCCCGGCAGCCAGGTCGATATCCGCCCGGTGCGCGATGTCGCCCCGCTGATGGATGTGCCCCAGCCTTTCCAGATCCTGAAGATGGATCGCCGCCGCGGCAACATTGTCGTGTCGCGCCGCGCCGTGCTGGAAGAGACCCGCGCCGAACAGCGCAGCGAACTGATCGAAGGCCTGGCCGAAGGGCAGATCACCGAAGGGGTGGTGAAGAACATCACCGATTACGGCGCCTTCGTGGATCTGGGCGGCATTGACGGCCTGCTGCACGTCACCGACATGAGCTACAAGCGCGTCAACCACCCCAGCGAAGTGATCGAGATCGGCCAGACCGTGAAGGTCCAGATCATCCGCATCAATGCCGATACCCAGCGCATCAGCCTGGGCATGAAGCAGCTGGAAAGCGATCCGTGGGAAGGCGTTGCCGCCAAGTATCCCGTGGGCGCGAAGATCAGCGGCGTTGTCACCAACATCACCGAATACGGCGCCTTCGTGGAACTGGAGCCGGGCATCGAAGGCCTGGTTCACGTCTCGGAAATGAGCTGGACCAAGAAGAACGTCCACCCCGGCAAGATCGTCTCCACCTCGCAGGAAGTGGAAGTGATGGTGCTGGAAGTCGATTCCGACAAGCGCCGCATCAGCCTCGGCCTCAAGCAGGCGCAGCGCAATCCGTGGGAAGAGTTTGCCGAAAAGCACCCGGTCGGCTCCACCGTGGAAGGCGAAGTCAAGAACGCCACCGAATTCGGCCTGTTCATCGGCCTGCCGGGCGATGTGGACGGCATGGTGCATATGTCCGATATCGCCTGGGGCATTTCGGGCGAGGACGCGCTGGCCCTGCACCGCAAGGGCGAGGTGGTAAATGCCATCGTGCTCGACGTGGATGTGGAAAAGGAACGCATCAGCCTGGGCATGAAGCAGCTTGAAAAGGGTGCGCCGGCGGCCGGTGCCACCGCTTCAACCAGCGGCCTGAAGAAGAACGAAGTTGTCACCGTCACCGTGCTTGAAGTGCGTGACGGCGGCCTCGAAGTGCAGGTGGGCGACGATGGCGCTACCGGCTTCATCAAGCGTTCGGACCTTGGCCGTGACCGCGACGAACAGCGTCCGGATCGCTTCCAGGTCGGCCAGAAGGTCGATGCCATGGTGATCGGTTTCGACCGTTCGAAGAAGCCGAACTTCTCGATCAAGGCGCGCCAGATCGCGGAAGAAAAGGAAGCCGTGGCGCAGTTCGGCTCGTCCGATTCGGGTGCGTCGCTCGGCGACATCCTCGGCGCCGCGCTCAAGGCGAACAAGGACAGCTAAGCCGGCTCGTCCGGACATCCGGAAATCGGCAAGAATGGGCCCGTCCGCTCAACCGAGCGGGCGGGCCTTTCCTCTAAGGGGCGCTGCGCGTAAGACAGCATCGCCATGAAAGCCTCCTGCCAATGCGGCGCACTGAGCGCACACATCGACGATGCCGCAAACCCGATGACCGTTCTGTGCCATTGCCGAGATTGTCAGCGGCGCAGCGGGTCGCCCTTCGGCGTCATCGCCTACTTCCCGGATGAAGCCGTCAGCCTGCACGGCAAGGCGCAGGAATACACCCGGCCGACCGATGCCGGCAACACCTTCACCAGCGGCTTTTGTGCCACCTGCGGCAGCACACTCTATGCCAGAGCCAGCAAGTATCCCGGAATAACCGGCATAACCGTGGGAACCCTGGCCGATCCCGGCTTCCCAATGCCCAACCGCTCGGTATTTGAAATCAGCCGCCATGCCTGGGTCATTCTGCCCGAAGCCATGCCGCGCCATCCCCGTGGAAGAGACTCCTCTTATGCCGATTGAAGTCCACCAATTCCCCTGCCTCTCCGACAATTACGGCTACCTGCTGCACGATCCTGCCAGCGGCGAGACGGCCTGCATCGACACACCCGATGCGAACGAAAATCTGCGGCAAGCGCGGGCGAAAGGCTGGCGCATCACGCAGATCTGGAACACGCACTGGCATCCCGATCACGCCGGCGGCAACGCGGCGATCAAGGCGGCGACGGGGTGCCGGATTTACGGCCCGGCCGAAGTCGCGGCCAGGTTCCCGCTCGACCATCCGCTGGCTGGCGGCGACAGCGTAACGCTGGGCACGGCGCGGGCGCAGGTCATCGATGCGGGCGGGCACACGGCGGGGCATATCGCCTTCCATCTGCCCGATGCCGGTATTGCCTTTGTAGGGGATGCTCTGTTCGCGCTGGGCTGCGGGCGGATGTTCGAGGGGACGCCGCCGCAATTCTGGAGCTCGCTGCTGCGCCTGCGCGCACTCCCACCCGAAACGTTGCTCTATTGCGCGCACGAATATACCGCCTCGAACGCGCGTTTTGCGCTTCATGCCGATCCGGACAACGCCGATGTGCAGGCCTATGCTGCCGAGGTCACCCGGCTGCGCGCCGCCGGCACGCCCACTGTGCCCTTTCGGCTGGCGCGCGAAATGGCCACCAATCCCTTCCTGCGTGCGGACGATCCGGCAATACAGGCCCGCTGGGGCGGCAGCGAGGCGAGCGAGACCTTTGCCGCGCTGCGGGCTGCGAAGGACAGTTTCTAGGGCGCTGGCGGCGGCATGAAGCCGCGATCGACCATCCAGTCCTCAATCGTAGTCGGCCAGTTCTTGAGCGACACGAAGGCTGTGTTCTCGCCCATATTATAGGCGTGGCCGCCTGCCTGATAGGCGTGAAGTTCGACCGGCGCGCCGCCCGCGTGGAGCGCGGCAAAGATGTCGAGCGTGGATTGCGCACAGCATTCATCATCCAGCGCAGTCGACAGCATCACGGGTGGCGTATCCGGCCCGATCACCTCGCCCGGCATGGCGAGCGGCCCGGGAAAGACAAGTATGCCGAATGATGGCCGCGCATCGCCTGTGTCGATTGGGTCGCCCTCCCCCTCTGGCGGCGCGGGCGGGGAAAGCAGTGTCCAGCGCGCCAGCTCGCCCCCTGCGGAAAAACCCATCACGCCCAGCTTTGCCGGATCAATGCCGAATTCCGCGGCCCGCGCCCGGATCAGGCGCATGGCCCGGTCGGCATCCTGCCGCGAGTCCTCGAAATCCCACGGCGCACCTTCCTCGCGCGCAAGACGGTAATACAGCACGAACGCCGCCACGCCGCGGTCGGCAAACCAGCGGGCAACATCGTGGCCTTCGGATGTCGTGACAAGAAATTCATGTGCCCCGCCCGGCAGGATCAGCACAGCCGACCCATCGGCGCGCACCGGATCGGCGGGATGAAAATGGATCGACGGATCGTTGACGCGGCGCGTCCAGTATTCGCGGGCGACTTCGGGGATAGCGCGGCGTTCAGCAAAGCCGGGAACGCCATCGGGCCAGAGCGGCACGCGCTGCCCGCTATCCTGCGCTGCAAGAGGCTGCGCAAGCGCCACGAGAAACGCCGCGCCCGCCAGTAATAACCGCATGATTCCCCTCCGCTTTTACCGAAGGAGACAGTGCGCCGGAACATCGCCCGCCGTCAAGCGGGGCGCGACCGAAGCAATCAGATAGCGGCTATAACCTCATCCGCCAGCTTGGCGTCGGCATCGGCGTCGTGACGCTCCGCGATCAGCGCCGCCGCCGCAGCGGTAGAGGCCTGCGCCGCACGTGCGCGCAGATCCGCCACCGCCTGCAATTCGGCTGCCGCGATCTTGCCCTGCGCCATCGCCTCGCGGCGCGCGATCATGGCGGCGGTGTCGGCTTCGGCCTTGGCGATGATGGCGTCCGCCTCGCTGCGCGCATTGGCGAGCATCGCTTCCGCATCCTTCTCGGCCGAGGCGATCTTGGCGGCATATTCGGCGCGCAGGGCTTCAGCTTCGGCGCGCAGGGCCTTGGCCTCATCCAGATTGCGGCGGATCTCTGCGATCTTTCCATCAAGGCCGCGCGCAATCACCTTGTGCACCTTGGCAAAGCCGAACGCGATGAGCAGCAGCACCGCCATCGACAGCGAAACCCACTGATAGGGCTGAAGGCCCAGCAGTTCAGGCTGCGGTGCGGAGTGGCTATCATCGACCAGAACCTCGGCCCCGACACCGTGATGCGGGGACATTTCGAGGGTCGTCGTATCAGGCCCGGCGACCGGAGATGTGGACACATTAGCCATGAGCCAGAGCCTTCTTCACAGCCGCCGATGCAGCGGTCTTGGTCACTTTCACGCCGGCAAGGCGCGCCACGATATCCTGGGCAGCTTCCGCTGCAACGCCTTCGATTTCGGCAGCAGCTTCAGCGCGGGCGGCTTCGATGCGCGCTTCCGCCTCGGCCAGCCGCGCGTCGATAGTGGCCTGCGCGGCGGAAAGCTTGGCTTCGGTCGCGGCCGTTGCCTTGGCCTTGGCTTCAGCAACCAGTGCCTGGGCAGCGGCACGATTGGCGTTTTCACGCGCACGCCACGCGGCTTCCTGTTCGTCCGCGGCATCGCGCGCCGCTTGGGCGGCAGCCAGATCGGTCGCGATCTGCGTGTCGCGCTGGCCCACCGTGTCGAGCACCTTGGGCACCATGCCCTTGCCGACGACAAAATAGACAAGGCCGAAAATGATCAGCAGCCAGAACAGCTGGCTGGACCAGATTTCGGGCAATTGGGCGATCTGGGGCATGGACGGATTCCGTCTGTCAGCGCGAAACGATGTGGCGGAAAATCAGACCGGCCGGGCGCTTCTGCCCCCGGCCGGTAATAGCAATCGTCAGACGAACAGGATGATCATCGCAACGACGAAGGCGAGCAGGCCCAGCAGTTCCGCCGCAGCGAAACCGATGAACAGGCGGCCCTGCTGGCCATCGGCAGCGCCGGGATTGCGCAGCGCGGATTCAAGGAACGAGCCGAACACATTGCCCACGCCCAGCGCAGCCATGCCCGCGCCGATTGCAGCGAGACCGGCACCGACCATCTTGGCAGCTTCGAGATCCATGAGATTATCCTTTCAAATGAACTTGATGAAAAACGGTATTGCGAAACTCAGTGCAGATGCTCGGCATCGTGAATGTAGAGCGATGTCAGCAGCGCAAACACATAGGCCTGAATGCCCGAAACCAGGATTTCCAGCGCGCAGATGGCCACCATCAGCACGAAACTGGGCACACCCACCAGCAAGCCGAAACCGGCACCCGCGCTCCACCCGCTGATCACGAAGCTGGACAGCACTTCCAGCAGCACGTGGCCGGCCATCATGGCGACGAACAGACGCAGCGCGAGGCTGAAGGGGCGGAACAGGAAGGAGATGAATTCGATCGGCGCGATGATGATCGCCATCACCAGCGGCGTTCCGCTGGGCACGAACAGGCTGAAGAAATGCAGGCCATGCTTCCAGAAGCCCACGATCAGCACAATCGCGAAAGACAGGATCGCCAGCACGCCGGTAACGGTGAAATGGCTGGTGAAGGTGAACGGGTGCAGCCCGATCAACCCCAGCGGCATCAGGCCGAGAAGGTTGGCAAAAAGGATGAACATGAACAGGCTGAAGACATAGGGCACATACTTCTTGCCGCCCTTGCCGATATTCGCGTCCACCAGATTGTCGATGAAGCCGGTGAAGGTTTCCACCGCCATCTGCCAGCGACCGGGCACGAGCTGGCGCTTCATGCCGCCGATCATGAAGGCATAAACCGCAATGGCGGCGATCAGCATCCACAGCGCCGAATTGGTAAAGGCAATGTTGAAGCCCGCGATTTCCCAGCCCGCAGAGCCGAACATCGGCTCTACCGTGAACTGGTGCATCGGATCGACCTTAGCCGTTTCGCCTGCCACTGTGTCTACCGTTCCCTAAATGCTCAGCCAGCCGCCAGATCATCCCGTGGGGATCATTCGGGCGGCCGGCTTGAATTCCGGATAATGTTTCTGAAGGCGACCACAATGCCCAAGGCAAGGCCAACCAACAGTCCCCAGGGATTGGTGCCGGTCAGATAGCCGATGGCATAGCCGATCACCGTTCCCCCCAGCAGCCCGCCCAGAAGATCCGCCAAGGCCCGGTTGCCGCTGCGATAGGACGCATCGGCCCCTTGCACCGTGGGGCGGTTGCGCTCCTCCTCGCGGCTCTGGGCGGCTTTCAGCCGCGCCTCGATCGCGTCGATTCGCGCATCTTCTTCGATAGGCTCCCGTGCGGGTTTCTCGTTGCTCATGCCGGCCCCTTCGAAATGCAAGGATATGGCATGGGCAACAAGGTGCCCGCCAAGGGCACGCGCCCCTTAGGCGGGGGTCATGGGCAAGTCAACACGCTGGCAGCGATTGTGCCGCTACGCCGGATGGCCGATGCGCGCGGAGAGGAGCCAGGCCTCAGCGCGGGCAGCGCGAATCGCGCTGCGGCGGTGCGGAGGTGCGGCGCTGCCACGAGCCATCGGGCGCCTGATACATTTCGCCCTCCACCGTGGCGGCAATTGCCACGCAGCCGGCGGTGAAGGCGTATTGTTCCAGCGTCGCACTTTCGGCCTGCGCGCGCTGGACATAAAGCGCGCGGCGGCGGTTGTTGATGTCGTTCACCATCGCCTGCAATTCGGGTGTGGAGGCACCGACAATCCCCAGATAGCCATCCATCTTCTCGCCCACCTGCCCGGCGGCACGCGCAGCGGCATAGGCCGGGTCGCGCTGCGCCATGGCTGGGGTCACGGCAAGGGACAGCGCCATGGCGGCAAAGGCCGAGGCGATTGCGATGCGGGGGGTTTTCATACGGGTCATCCTTCGGTCAAACTCAGAAAATATCGGCGTTCTGCTCAATCGCGTTGCTGGCGTCATCGGCCAGCCGATAGATAACTTCCTGCGTGATGTTGATGTTGAGTTCGATCACGATCGGCTCGGTCGGGGCTTCCAGCGTGATGCACCCGGCCAAGGGGATCGTCCCCATCATCATCGCCATCACCATCTTGGTGCGTTGCAGGCCTGCCCCCCTCATGGTGGCCTTATGCGCCTGCATTGCGCCCCTGGTCAAATTCGTCACGGTCATCGCATGGCCTCTCTTTCGGGGGGCTGAATGGCGGATTCACCCTGGGTTACAGGGGGAGATGAAGGAAATCCGGGCGTCTCTGGCGGCGGTGCATCCGCGCCGTTCACCGAATTGCGGATGACGCGCCCGTCGCTGCGGATCAGGCCCAGTCCGCGCGGGTCGCGCACGCTGGAGGGATCGTAGAGCGAACGCATCGAAGATACCATCTGGTAGAACGGTGCGCGCAGATTGACCACCAGCCGGATCGGCAAGCGCGCCAGGCGACGGGTGAGGAAATTGGTCTGCGCCGTGGCCCCTTGCCTCACGCCATCCAGCCGCACCTTGGTGACCAGTTCACCGGTCAACGGCCCGTCAAGTTCCACCTCCATCCGGTCGTAATTGAGATCGCGCAGCGACTGGAAGGCGAAATTGCCGACAAAGGACAGGTCTTCATAGGTCAGCTGGCCAATATAGGAGACATGGCCGCCGGGTGGGCGCGCGGACAGCAAGCCACCTTGCAGGCGGCCATTGCCCATCGCGTCGAACACCACCGGCAACACGCCGTCGAAAAGGCCCGTTGCCGCCAGATTGTTCAGTTCCATCCGTTCGATCAGGCGGGCGGCTGCCAACCCTTCGATCTGGAAGACATAGCGCCGCTCCTCCGCCGCACCGATATTCATGACGAGCGGCTGCATCGACAGCCTGCCATCGAGGAACGGCCATTCGGCGCTTTCCAGCGCCAGCCGCGTGCCATCGGTCAGCGAGAATGTGACAACCCCGTCATCCACCTCGATACCGGGATTGACCATGCCTATTTCCAGCCGCTGGGCTGGCGCGGTGGTCAGGCCCAGAAGGTCGGTGAAGACCACGGTGCCGCGCGCGCGCTCGACCGGGCCGAAGGCGGCGGCAAAGTCCAGGCCGGTGGAGGAGAACGCCCCGCTGCTGGTGACCGCCTCCGCCGTCCAGTCCACGCGCCCGTTTCCGGTGACGGTTCCGCGCACCAGGCTGACGACGCCATAAGCCAGTTCGGACAAGTCGCGCGGCTGGATCCTGTCGCCAAAGGTGATCCCCGGCACGGCGATGCTGGCGCTGCCTGTCGCATCGTCGAGGCGGTGGAGCAGGGTTACCTCGGTCACAGCCGTTCCCGTGGCGGGATGGCGCAGGGTAAAGGCGCTGGTGATGGCATTGCCTGCCAGCGCCAGCCGCGCGCCCTGCGCGACCAGGGGATGAAACCGGTCGACCTCCTGCCGGTCCTCCAGCCGGAACGCAGCCCCCGCCAGCGACAGCACGCCGCCGGCATAGCGCCATTCCCCGCTCGCATCGCGCACATCCAGCGGAACGGCGGCAAGCAGCACATCGGTGCCGCTGAACGAGCCGGTAATGTCATCGCCCAACTGGGCGGTCAGATCGGCCAGTGTGAAGCGGGTCGGCGCGGCGGTCTCGCCCAGTTCCACCCCAATCGTGCGGGCTGTCATCACGCCGGGCCAGGCGAAACCGACCGCGCCGGTCGAAAGGCGCAGCGGTGTCTCGCCCAGCCGCCCCGTAAGCTGGAGCGCGGGAACCCCGGCGGCAAGCCGCAGACCGCCCGCATCGTATCGCAGGATCGGCGCTCCTGAAGGGGGGCACAGGATGACAGAACGGCCATCCAAAGCCAGATTGGCGAGTTGAAGCTGCGCAAAACGCACCGGCGTGCATCCCGGCCACACGCTCACCGCCCCCGCTGCCGAGACCTGCCCCGTCAAGGGCACTTCCAGCCGTTCCGCAAAACCGCCCGGCAAGGCGCCGCTGGCAATCGCGCGGCCGGCAAAGGTCACCCCGCCATCGGCCCCCTGCCGCAGCGCCAGATCGGGCACTTCCAGCCGGTCTGTCCCCACAGCATATTCGGCCATGCGCAGGCGCAGTTCCAGCGCGCCGCTCTCCTCCTGCTCCATCCGCCCCGCAATCTGCGGCAAACCGCGTCCGCCGGTCAGGATATTGCCCGAAAACAGCGGCACCCCATGCGGCGTAAGACCCACCTGCGCACGCGTCAGCAGGACGAGGCTTTCCCCACCGCGCGCACGCAGCCGCGCTTCGGGAATGACAAGGCCAAGCTGGCCCCCGGCGGTCTGCCGCAGGGTCAGGTTGGCACGCAGCGTGCTGCCGGGAAGCTGCGCGCCCAGCTGCTGGCGAAATTGTGCCAGCAGCGGCTGCGCCAGAGTGCCCGCCGCCCCGGCCTCGGCCCCGGTCAGCGCCGCCAGCCATTGCCCGCCCGGCTGCACATTGCGCCCGTCAAGCTCGGTCTCCAGCTCGAACCGGGCAAAATTGTCGAAGATCCGCAGGCGCCCCTCCGCCTCCAGCCGCGACAGCCGCACCGCATCTGCTGCCAGATCCACACCCGCCAGTTCGAAATCGCTGTTGAAATTGCCCCCCCGGTAGGCAAGACGCGTCTCGCCCGTCAGACTGGCAAGCCGGATGGAAGGCGCGCCAACCATGCCGAACCGCAGACCGGCATCGCCGCGCACGCCCTGCATATCGGCATCGGCGCGCAAGGCCAGCTGCGCCGCCCCGCCATCCACCGCAACGCCGTGCCGTTCGCAGGCCATTCGGGCAAAGCGCAAAGGGCCGGCAAAGGAGGGGCGCTGGTCATCAATGGCAATGCGCCCATACAGCGTTGCCTGCTCCGCCGCGCAGCCCGCGAGCCGCAATTGCGGCGCAACCACCGCCAGTTCCCCCGCGAACCCGTCATCCAGCCGGCCCGATCCGGTCAGGCTCGCCGCCAGCGGGCCGTAATCCCCTTCGATCAGCGCGTGCCCTTCGCGCAGGGTAAGTTGGATCGCCGGGAACACGAACGGTTCGGTGCTGTCGGTGAAAATCAGCGGGTCGAGCGTGCCGAAACTGGGCTGGCCGTCCACGATGCGGCCCCATACCCGCACCCCGTCCAGCGTGATCGCACTGATTTGCGGCAGACCGAAAGTGGCCTTCAACCGCACTTCCGCCGTGTCGATCACGGCATCGGGCTGGGCCGGATCGCCGATGACGATATTGCGCAGCACCTGCACTTCGGGACTGATCGTCTCGACTTCGTAGGTGCCTTCGATCCCCATCCGATCGAGCGTGGCGGCGATGTAATCATCGGCAATGCCCTTGCGCTGCGACCACAAGATTCCCGCCGCAACTGCCAGCATCAGGGCAAACCCCAAGATCGCCTTGCCCAGCGGCAGGCGCGGCCAGTTGCCGCGCGTCGGCGGCATTGGCAGTGGTTCTTCGGTTTCGACCTGGGGCGTCATGCGGGGCAACACTTGCGCGAGCGTCGGCACAAAGGCAATGACTTGCCGAGCAAATCAGGGGCACGGGCTTGGCCAGCGGCGATCTTTTCAGCGACCAGCAGCACAGCGCCGATCCGGCGCAGGGCGCCAAGCACGCCGGTTCCGGCCACCGCGCCCGGCTGCGCGACAGGCTGCTGAACGGCGGGCCGGAAGCGCTGGCCGATTACGAAGTGCTCGAATATCTGCTGTTCGGTGCCAATGCGCGCGGCGATACCAAGCCGATGGCAAAGGCGCTGCTCGCCCGCTTCGGCTCGCTGGCGGGCGTGCTCAATGCCGAACCGGCCGCGCTCAAGCAGGTGAAGGGCCTGTCCGATGCCGGTGTGGGCGCGCTCAAGATCGCGGGGCTGGCCGCCCGGCGCATGGCGCGCAGCGAAGTGCAGACGCAGCCCGTTCTGGGCAGTTGGCAGGCGCTGCTCGATTACCTTGCCATCGACATGGCGCATCTCAACCACGAGCGGGTGCGCGTGCTTTACCTCAACATCAAGAACCGGCTGCTGCTCGACCATCTGGTGCATGACGGCACGATTGATGAAGCGACGATTCACCCGCGCGAAGTGATCAAGCGCGGGCTTGATATCGGCGCCAGTGCACTGATCCTCGTGCACAACCACCCCAGCGGCAATCCGGAGCCGAGCCGCGCCGATATCCAGATGACCAACCGCATCGCCGAAGCGGGCCGGCTGCTGGGGATTACCGTGCACGATCATGTCATCGTGGGCCGCGAAGGGCAGGTTTCGCTGCGCGCCAAGGGACTGTTGTGACGCATCCAGCCTATCGCCCGGAAATTGACGGCCTGCGCGCCGTGGCGATCATCCCTGTTGTCCTGTTCCACGCGAAAGTGCCGGGCTTCGGCGGCGGCTTTGCCGGGGTCGATGTGTTCTTCGTGATCAGCGGATATCTGATCACCCGCATCATCATGGCCCAGCTGGCTGAAGGGCGCTTTACCCTCGCCGGCTTTTTCGAGCGGCGCGCGCGGCGAATTTTGCCGCCGATCTTTCCCGTCCTGCTCGCCAGCACGCTTGCCGCATGGGCAATACTGACCCCGCCCGATTTCCGCCAGTTTGCCCAAAGTCTGGCAGCGACCGCGCTGTTCGGGGCCAATTTCCTGTTTGCCCGATCGGCCGACTATTTCACGACGCAGGAAGGATTCACGCCGCTGATCCATATGTGGAGCCTGGCGGTGGAAGAGCAGTTCTACCTGCTGTTCCCGCCGCTTCTGCTGATCCTGTGGAAGGCAAACCGGCGGCTGATCGTGCCGGCAGTCCTTATCGTTGCGCTGGGCGGGCTTGCGCTGGCCATCCTTGCCGCGCCGCGCCACCCGCTGCTGGCCTTCTACCTGCTGCCCACCCGAATGTGGGAACTGGCGGTGGGATCGCTCTGCGCGCTGGCGATCCGGCATATACGGCCCAATGGAACCTTGGCGCTGGCGGGATTGGCGCTGATCGCGGCGGGATTTGCGCTGATCGGGGAGGAGACATCCGTGCCCGGCCCCATGATGCTGCTGCCGGTTGGCGGCGCATCTCTGGTGATCCTCTTCGCGGGCACGCAGAACAGCGCGGGCCGCCTGCTGGCACTGCGCCCGCTGGTCGGGATCGGGCTTGTGTCGTTCGGCCTCTACCTCTGGCATCAACCGCTTTTTGCCATTGCGCATTACCAGTGGCTCGGCCCGCTGCCCGGAGGGATGATCGTGGCCATCATCGCCATGGCAACCGCACTGGCCACGATGTCGTGGCGCTGGATCGAACAGCCGGTCCGCAGCCGACGGATCCTTGCGAGCCGGAACAAGTTGGCGATGGCGTGTCTTGCCGGAACGCTGCTGGCCGCGGGCGCCGGCCTTGGTGGCCACCTGCGACTGATCGAACCGCGCAGTGCGTCCATCATGCGGCAAATGGACGGAGCGCGGCCCGCGCATTTCGACCAATCGGTGGTCATCCCGGACGGCGCACCCCTGCCCTTCATCCTTTATGGCGACAGCCATGCCGGGCAATATTACCCTGCCTTTGTCGAAAGGCTGGGCAATGGCGCCCTGCTGAGCGAAAACGGCTGTCTCTCCGCCCCCGGCATCAACGGCTGGCCCGATCAGCCCGCCTGCGCCCGCCACGTCGATCGGCTGATCGAACTGGCCGGGGACCGCCAGCCGCCGCTGGTGATCTGGGCGCAGCGATGGGAACGGGAATTGTTCGACAGCGCAACCGGCCAATCGCTCGGCGCGCTGGCTGATGGCGAAGGGGCTGTGCTGTTTGCCGCGGTTGACCGCTTGCTGGGCCAATTGCCACCGCAAACCCGTCTGCTGCTGGTGGGCAATTCGCCCACGGCATGGGCTGCGGGGGACACCATGTGGGGCGGATGGCTGCGCTGCCGCGCCTATCTCAACGCGGATTGCCCCGTCAGCTATCCCGCAGGCATGGCCGAGGGGCGCGCCGAAAGCCGTCTGCTCGCCGCCTATGCCGCGCAGAACCCGCGGGTGGATTATCTTGATGCAGCCGCACCCCTGTGTCCCGATGGACGCTGCACCATTCGCGATGGCGATAGGCTGCTTTATTGGGATGGAAGCCATCTTACCGTCGCTGCGGCGCGCCGTGTGGTGGACAGTCTGGATGTTCGCGCCCTTGCCATCCCGGCTCCCCTTCCCTAGCGCGGCGCGCATAAGCCAACTGCCAGATTCACACCGGAGTTCACCATGGTCCCCCGTTACGCCCGCCCCGCCATGACCGCGATCTGGGAGCCGGAAGCGCGTTATCGCATCTGGTTCGAGATCGAGGCCCATGCCACGCAGAAACTCGCCGATCTGGGCGTGGTTCCGCAGGCCGCCGCCAAGGCGCTGTGGGACTGGTGGCAGACGAACCCGGTGATTGATGTCGCCGCGATTGATGCCAAGGAAGCGATCCTCAAGCACGACGTGATCGCCTTCCTCGACTGGGTGGCCGAGCAGGTGGGGCCGGAAGCGCGCTTCATGCATCAGGGCATGACCAGTTCGGACGTGCTCGACACCACGCTGGCGGTGCAATTGGCCCGCGCGGCCGATCTGCTGCTGGAGGATATCGACGCGCTGCTCGCCGCGATCCGCCGCCGGGCGGAGGAGCACAAATACACCCCCACTATCGGTCGCAGCCACGGCATCCATGCTGAACCGACGACTTTCGGGCTGAAACTGGCGCAGGCCTATGCCGAGTTTGACCGCTGCCGCACGCGGCTGGTCAATGCCCGTGCCGAAATCGCCACCTGCGCCATTTCGGGCGCGGTCGGCACTTTTGCCAATATCGACCCGGCGGTGGAGGAATATGTCGCGGAAAAGCTGGGCCTGGCGGTGGAGCCTGTGTCCACGCAGGTCATCCCGCGCGACCGGCACGCCGCCTTCTTTGCCGCGCTGGCGGTGATTGCGGGCAGTATCGAACGGCTGGCGGTCGAAATCCGGCATTTGCAGCGCACCGAAGTGCTGGAGGCGGAGGAGTATTTCTCGCCCGGCCAGAAGGGGTCGAGCGCGATGCCGCACAAGCGCAATCCGATCCTGACCGAAAACCTGACCGGTCAGGCGCGCATGATCCGCGCCTATGCACTGCCTGCTCTCGAAAATGTGGCGCTGTGGCACGAGCGGGACATTTCGCACTCCTCGGTCGAACGCTTCATCGGCCCCGATGCCACGATCACGCTCGACTTTGCCCTCGCGCGCCTCACCGGCGTGGTGGACAAGCTGCTGATCTACCCCGAACGGATGCAGAAGAACCTCGACCGGATGGGCGGGCTTGTCCATTCGCAGCGCGTGCTTCTGGCGCTGACGCAGGCAGGGATCACGCGCGACAACGCCTATCGCCTGGTGCAGCGCAACGCGATGAAGGTGTGGGAATCGGATGGCACGCTGTCGCTGCTCGACCTGCTGAAGGCCGACCCGGAAGTGCGCGCCGCGATGAGCGAGGCGGAACTGGAGGACAAGTTCAACCTCGATTACCACTTTGCCCATGTGGACACGATCTTCGCCAGAGTATTCGGCTGAAGCGGTTTGCCCGATCCTGCGGGATCGAATGATGCGGCGCAGGGTTCACTTGTCCGGCATTAACGCCTAGCATCGCGCCAAACTGGGAAAGGATCGCCCCATGCAAACCGTAAGAACAGTCCTGTGGGTGCTGCTGCTGGTCGCCCTGGCCATCTTCACCTATGCCAACTGGATCCCGGTATCGGTGCGGATATGGGATAATCTGCTGCTCGACACGATGCTGCCGGCGATTGTCATCCTGTCCTTCCTGATCGGCTTCGTGCCGATGTGGATGTATCACCGCGCAGCCAAATGGCAGCTCAACCGCCGGATCGCCGCGCTGGAACTGGCAGCGCGCAACGCCACACCGCCGACACCTGCGCCCGTTGATCCCATGCCGGAACCCGTGATGGCCGAACCTGTCGCAGACGTGCCGGTCGAAACGCTCACCCCGCAGCCTGCACCAAACCCGCCCGGAACCCCGCAGCCATGAGCAACCCGGTCTATCTCGCGCTCGATCTGCCGCGCCTGGACGCGGCAAAGGCATTGGCCGAAAAAGTGCGCGGCCATGTCGGCGGCTTCAAGCTGGGGCTGGAATTCTTCTGCGCCCACGGCCACCACGGCGTGCACGATATTGCACAGGTTGGCCTGCCGATCTTCCTCGACCTCAAACTGCACGATATTCCCAATACCGTGGCAGGCGCAATGCAGGCGATCCATGTGCTCGAACCCGCCATCGTCACCGTCCACGCCAGCGGCGGGCGCGCGATGATGGAGGATGCGAAGGCCGCCGCGGGCGAGAATTGCAAGGTCGTCGCCGTCACCATGCTCACCAGTCTGGACGAGCGTGATCTGGCGCGCACCGGCGTCGCGGGCAGCGCGCATGACCATGTGCTGCGGCTGGCGGAACTGGCTGAGGCGGCCGGGCTGGACGGCATCGTGTGTTCGGGTCACGAGGTTGGCGAGGTGCACCGCCAGTGGAAGAAGGGCTATTTCGTCGTCCCCGGCCTCAGGCCCGCAGGCAGCGCCGTGGGCGATCAGAAGCGCGTCGTTACGCCCCGGCAGGCGCGCGATGACGGGGCAAGCGTGCTGGTGATCGGCCGCCCCATCAGCCGCGCCGAAGACCCGGTTGCCGCCGCCCGCGCGATTGAGGCGACGCTGTAGCCTTGGCCTCTTTGCCTTCGCGTCGTCCCACTTCGTTACCCCGGGCTTGACCCGGGGGCCAGCTTGGCCGAACGCACACGCCATGCCCACCCCGCTCATCAAGATCTGCGGCCTGTCCACGCCTGAAAGCATTGCCGCTGCCGCTGATGCGGGGGCAAGCCATGTGGGGCTGGTGCATTACGCCCCCTCCCCCCGCCATGTGGACATCGCGCGGGCTGCCGCATTGCGCCGCGCGGTGCCTTCCCATGTGAAAGCCGTGCTGCTGGTGGTGAACATGGCCGCAGATGCGCTGGCGCAGGCAGTCGAGGCCATACGGCCCGATGTGGTGCAATTCCACGGGCGCGAAACGCCGCGGGAATGCGCCGCCTTCCGCGCCGCCACCGGGCTGGAAGTGTGGAAGGCCAAGGGCATCAAGACACCGGCCGATCTGGCGCAGGCACAGGATTATGCGGGAGCAGTCGACCGCCTGCTTTACGATGCGCCTGCGGGCAAGCTGCCCGGCGGGCAAGGCATCGCGCTCGACTGGTCGCTTCTCGCCAGTTACCGCCACACAATCGCATGGGGGCTGGCCGGCGGGCTGAATGCCGAAAATGTGGCGCGGGCCGTGCGCCAGACCAAAGCCCCGCTTGTCGATACCTCCTCCGGCGTCGAAAGCGCACCGGGCATCAAGGATGTGGACAGGATTAAGGCCTTCTGCCAAGCCGCACTGCAAATCTGACACTTTCGCTCACCCTGAGCCTGTCGAAGGGTGAAAAGCGCAACAACCATGCTTCGACAAGCTCAGCATGAGCGGATTATCTGATGAACACGCAAACTGGTCAAAATTCCTTCCGCAACCAGCCTGACGAGCGCGGCCATTTCGGCGCGTTCGGCGGCCGCTATGTCGCCGAAACGCTGATGCCGCTGATCCTTGACTTGGAAGCGCATTACAAGGCGGCCAAGGAAGACCCCGCCTTCCATGCCGAGTTCGAGGATCTGCTGACGCATTATGTCGGCCGCCCCAGCCCGATGTATTTTGCGCCCCGGTTGACCGAGGAACTGGGCGGTGCGCAGATATGGTTCAAGCGGGACGAGCTGAACCACACCGGCGCGCACAAGATCAACAATTGCATCGGTCAGATCCTGCTCGCCATCCGCATGGGCAAGACAAAGATCATTGCCGAAACCGGCGCGGGCCAGCATGGCGTTGCCACCGCCACGGTCTGCGCGCGCTTCGGCCTGCCCTGCACCATTTTCATGGGCGCGACCGACGTGGCGCGGCAGGCGCCCAATGTGTTCCGTATGAAGCTGCTGGGCGCAGAAGTCGTCCCCGTCACCAGCGGGGCGGCCACGCTGAAGGATGCGATGAACGAGGCGCTGCGCCACTGGGTCGCCAATGTGCATGACACCTTCTACATCATTGGCACGGCGGCAGGCCCGCATCCCTACCCCGAACTGGTGCGCGATTTCCAAAGCGTGATCGGCAAGGAAGCGCGCGAACAATTGCTGGAGAGGACGGGCCGCCTGCCCGATCTGCTGGTGGCGGCGATTGGTGGCGGCTCCAACGCCATCGGCCTGTTCCACCCCTTCCTTGACGATCCCACGGTGAAGATGCTGGGCGTGGAGGCAGCCGGCCACGGCCTCGACAAGCAGCACGCGGCGTCGCTGGCAGGCGGCTTCCCCGGCGTGCTCCATGGCAACAAGACCTATCTGTTGCAGGACGAGGACGGCCAGATTGCCGAGGCGCATTCGATTTCCGCCGGTCTCGATTACCCCGGCATCGGCCCCGAACACGCCTGGCTGAAGGAAACCGGCCGCGTGGATTATACCGCCGTGACGGATGACGAGGCGCTGGAAGGCTTCAAGCTGCTCTGCCGCACCGAAGGCATCATCCCCGCGCTGGAACCCAGCCACGCCATTGCGGCGGTGGCGAAGGTCGCGCCCACCATGCCCAAGGACGCAATCATCTGCGCCAATCTGTGCGGCCGCGGCGACAAGGACATCTTCACCGTGGCCGAGGCGCTGGGAGTGGAGATGTGATCTAACGCGCTCTCACCTTCAGGGGAGAGGGTTGGAAGAGGGGCCATGCGCGACGCAGAACTCACCAAGCGAGCTCGCGACAATCGCAAGGTGATGACCGAGCCCGAAACCCGGCTTTGGCTGGCCCTGCGGGCGAAGCGTTCTGAGGCCTTCAAATCTCGACGCCAGAAGGTGACTGGCCAATTCATTGTCGACTTTGCTGCCAATGATCCCAGACTGGTTATCGAGATCGACGGGGATAGCCATTCGGCACAGGCGCAATATGACGCGGCAAGGACTCGCTTTCTGGAGCAACACGGCTATGCGGTGCTGCGATTTACCAATACGGATGTGATGACGAATATGGATGGGGTTTTGAGCAGGATCTTCGAGGTTGTGGCCGGGCTGCGATCCGCGCCCCCTCTCCCAACCCTCTCCCCTAAAGGTGAGAGGGCTTAAGGCATGACCCGCTTCCAATCCGCCTTTTCCAAACCGCACCCGGCCCTCGTCTGCTTCATCACTGCGGGCGATGGGGACACCGCCGCCAATCTCGACGCGCTGGTCGAAGGCGGCGCGGATGTGATCGAGCTAGGAATGCCGTTCACCGATCCGATGGCGGATGGCCCGGCGATTCAGGCGGCCAATCTGCGCTCCCTCGCCGCCGGCACCAGGACCGCTGATGTCCTGCGCATGGCCGAGGATTTCCGCGAGCGGCATCCGGATGTGCCGCTGGTGCTGATGGGTTATGCCAATCCGATGATTCGTCGCGGGCCGGAATGGTTTGCCGATGCCGCCTCTGCCGCAGGCGTTGACGGGGTGATCTGCGTGGACCTCGCGCCGGAGGAGGACGAGGATCTTGGCCCGGCCCTGCGCGCGCGTGGCATCTGCCCCATCCGGCTTGCCACCCCCACCACCGATGAAGCGCGCCTGCCGCGCGTGCTCGATGGCTCTGCCGGGTTCCTCTATTACGTCAGCGTGGCGGGCATCACCGGCAAGCAGCAGGCGGCCATCGAATCGATCGAAGCGAACGTGTCCCGCATCAAGCAGCATACCGATCTGCCCGTGGCGGTCGGCTTCGGTGTCCGCACGCCGCAGCAGGCGGCCGCGATTGCCAAGGTTGCGGACGGCGTGGTGGTCGGCTCTGCCCTCATCGATCTGGTCGCCGAACACGGCAACCACGCGCCCGATTATCTGCGCGAACTCACCGCGAGCCTTGCCAAAGCCGTGCATGATGCGCGAAAGGCTTCGGCATGAGCTGGCTATCCCGTGTCCGCAACGCCCTGCCCTTTGGCAACAAGCGCGAAACCCCCGACAATCTGTGGGTCAAGTGCCCGCGATGTCAGGAAATGCTGTTCACCAAGGAGTATGAGGCGAACCTTTCGGTCTGCACGCGCTGCGACCATCACGGGCGAATCGGCGCCGATGCGCGGCTCGATCAACTGCTCGATCCCGGCTTCACCCTGCTGCCCGATCCGGTGGTGGCGGAAGATCCGCTCAAGTTCCGCGATACCAAGCGCTATGCCGACCGTCTGAAGGCCGCGCGCGCCAATTCCACGCACAGCGATGCCTTCACCGCCGCATTGGGCAAGATCGAAGGCTACAAGGCCGTGGTCGGCGTGCAGGATTTCACCTTCATGGGCGGATCGATGGGCATGGCGGTGGGCAATGCCTTCTGCGCCGCCGCCCAGCGCGCGCTGAACGAACGCTGCGCCTTCATCTGCGTAACTGCTGCGGGCGGCGCGCGGATGCAGGAAGGTATCCTGTCCCTCATGCAGATGCCGCGTGCCACGGTGATGACGCGCCGCCTGAAGGAAGCGGGCCTCCCCTATATCGTGGTGCTGACTGATCCCACAACGGGCGGTGTGACCGCCAGCTATGCCATGCTGGGCGATGTGCATATTGCCGAACCCGGCGCACTGATCGGCTTCGCGGGGCAGCGGGTGATTCAGGAAACGATCCGCGAAAAGCTGCCCGAAGGGTTCCAGCGCGCCGAATATCTGCACAAGCACGGCATGGTCGACATGGTGGTTCACCGCCGCGACCTGCGCGAAACGCTGGCCCGCCTGCTCGGCTATCTCAGCCCGGCCAAGGCCGCCTGATCCCCGGCGGCGCACCGCGATGAAGGATTTCGCGTCATCGGGCGATCCCAAGGTGCAGGCCCAGCTTGATCGGCTGTCCGCCCTGTCGCTCCCGCAGGGGCGCATCGGGCTGGAGGTGATCCACACCATCCTCGAACGCCTCGGCAATCCGGAGCGCACATTGCCGCCCGTGTTTCATGTGGCGGGCACCAATGGCAAGGGGTCTACCTGCGCTTACCTGCGTGCCATGCTGGAGGCGCAGGGGCTGACCATCCATGTCGCCACCAAGCCGCATCTGGTACGTTACAACGAACGCATCCGCGTGGCGGGCAGGCTGATCGAGGACGATCTGCTGGCCGATCTGCTGAAAGAGGTGCTCGACCTGTCCGAGGATCTCGGCCCCAGCTTCTTTGAAGTCACCACCGCCGCTACCCTCCTCGCCTTTGCCCGCATCCCGGCCGATGCCTGCGTGATCGAAGTGGGGCTTGGCGGGCGGCTGGATGCGACCAATGTGATGGTGAGGCCCGCCGCCTGCGGTATCGCCAGCCTTGGCGTGGATCACGAAAGCTTCCTGCTGAACCCGGAAGAAGGCGCCCCCGATCCCGCCAACCCGATGGTGCGCATCGCGTTTGAAAAGGCAGGCATCCGCCGCGCCGGTTCGCCCATGGTCACGCAAGCTTACCGTGCGGACATGGAAGCCATGATCGAAGCGCTGTGCGCCCAAGCCGGCGCGCCGCTGTTCATGCGCGGGCGGGCGTGGGAGGCCGATGTGTCCGACACCGGCATCGCCTATCGCGACGCGCACGGCACCCTCACCCTGCCATTGCCGCAAATGCCGGGCCGCCATCAGGGCGACAACGCCGCGCTTGCCGTGGCGATGCTGCGCCATCAGGACGAGGTATTCGTCTCGCCTGAAGCCATGGCGACAGGTATCCGCACCGCGCACTGGCCCGCGCGCCTGCAACGGCTGGGCGACGGCCCGCTGACCCGCCTCATCCCCGGCGCGATGTTCCTGCTGGATGGCGGGCACAATCCCGATGCCGCGCTGGCCATGGCAAAGTTCCTTGAAACGCGCGCGGCAAAGCCCGTGCACGCGGTGGTCGGGATGCTCAGCGCCAAGGATGCGCGCACGACGCTCGCCACCATCGCCCCGCACCTTGCCAGCCTGACCGCGATACCGATCAGCGGCAGCGAGCATCACCCGCTGCTGGACCTTGCCATGATGGCGCAAGAGGCAGGCGTGCCGACAGTCCACACCTCGCCCGATGGGCTGGAGGCGGCGATCACCTGGATAGAACAGCGGCTCCGCCCCGGAGAGGAGGGCACAATCCTCATCACCGGCTCGCTCTATCTGGCGGGGCAGGTGCTGAAGGCGAATGACGAGATTCCGGACTAACCGCAGCTAGGCCGGCGGATCGCCCTTGCCCACCGAACCCGCGCTGCCCATGGCGGCATCGACCAGCCCGCTTTTCATCATCCACCAGAACAGCACGATGCCCGGCACGGCAGCGATTGTCGTCAGCACATAGAAGTTGAAATAGCCGATCGCCTCGATCAGCGCGCCCGCTGTTGTGCCGGTGAGAAACCGCCCCACAATGCTCGCACTTGCCGAAATCAGGGCATATTGCGCGGCGGTAAAGCGCAGGTCGCACAGCGCCGAGAAATAGGCCACCACCACCACGCCACCATATCCGCTGGCGAAGTTTTCGAAGCCGATGGCTGCCGCCATGCCCAGATTGCTCTTCCCCGCCGCCGCCAGGAAGGCAAAGCTGAGATTGGATACCGCCATCAGCACCAGGCTGATGAACACCGATTTCTTCAGCCCCAGCCGGGCATAGATCACCCCGCCGACGAACACGCCGATGATCAGCGCCCAGAAGCCGACGCCAATATCGTAAATGGCGATCTCGTCATTGGTGTAGCCCAGATCGTCGAACAGCAGGCGGAAGGTCAGATTGGCCAGCGTGTCGCCGATCTTGTGCACCAGGATGAACAGCAGCACGATCAATGCACCCGCCCGCGTGAAGAACTCGGCAAACGGCCCGGCGATGGAGGCCCACATTTCGGCCATTCCCTTGCGCGCGATTTCCACCTTGCGGCGCGGCGGTTCGCCCAGGATCAGCGCGGTCAGCATGGCCGGCAAGGCAAAAGCGGCGCAGGCCATGTAGGCGGCCTCCCAGCCGTAACGCGCCGCCACCACCAGCGCGAGCGCGCCCGCGCCCGCCGCGCCAATGCGCCAGCCATACTGGCTCATCCCCGATCCAGTGCCGAGTTGATAGGGCTTGAGCGTCTCGATGCGGTAGGCGTCGATCACAATGTCGAAAGTGGCACCTGCAATGCCCACCAGCACGGCAGCCGTCGCGGTCCACACGATATCCTCCGCCGGACGGGCAAGCGCCAGATTGATGACCGCGGCGATAACGAACACGCCGGTCACCAGCATCCACGAGACGCGCTGGCCGAGCCGGCCCAGCACGGGAATTCGCACGCCGTCGACAATCCAGGCCCACAGGAATTTCAGGTTATACACGAGGAAAGCCAGGCTGAAGGCCGTGACGGTGCTTTTCTGGATGCCGTCCTGCGCCAACCGCGTGGTCAGCGTGGCGGCGATCATCGCAAAGGGAAAGCCGGATGAAATCCCCAGAAACAGCGCCGCCAGCGATTCCTTTTCCAGATACGGGCGCACCGATTGCCACAGATCGCGCCGCGCGCCGGAACCCGCATCACCGGGATTGGCATTGCTTTCAACCATTTAGGATATTTCCTGCCTGCAAGAGGGAAAATTCACACAATCGACCCAAAACCACGTATAAATACCTATACACCAAAAGGCTTTCGGGGAACGGATGCGCTGAAACCGGCAAATTGGCGGAGAATGCTAGATGCTGGGAACACTGCTTTGCGCCATAATTGGACATAAAATCAACCGTCACCGTGTGTGGCATGACGGGCGCGATTTTCGTAGCCGATGCCGGCGCTGCAAGTCCGACATGATCCGGACCCGCGAAGGCTGGGAACGGTTCCGACCGGATATACACGGCACCGACCGCAAGATGGAACATCACGAAGGCGAAGGCTGAAGGCTTTCGTCCCCAGCCCAAGGGCGCTAAGGCGCGGGGCATGGGCCAGTCCGACAATCAGTCATCCGCCGAAAAGGGCGACCGCATCGCCAAGCTGCTGGCGCGCGCAGGCATTGCCAGCCGCCGCGAGGTTGAGCGCATGATCGAGGCCGGGCGCATCAAGCTGAACGGGCAATTGGTCACCACGCCGGCCACCATCCTGACCTCCCTGCGCGGCGTAACCGTGGACGACAAGCCGGTGGCCGCGCCCGAACGCACGCGCCTGTTCGCCTTTCACAAGCCGGCGGGCCTGCTGACGGCGGAGCGGGATTTTTCCGGCCGCCCCACCATCTACACCGCGCTGCGCAACGCCTTGCCGCAGGGCACGCCGCGCGTGATGCCGGTCGGCCGGCTCGACCTCAATACCGAAGGGCTGCTGCTGCTCACCAACGATGGCGAGCTGAAGCGAGCGATGGAACTGCCTTCCAGCGGGATCGAGCGCACCTATCGCGCCCGCACCTTTGGCGACATCAGCCAGAGCCAGTTGGAGGAACTGATCCACGGGATCACCATCGACGGCGTGCGCTATGGCAAGATCGACGCCAATCTGGAACGGCGCACAGGCCGCAACCAGTGGGTCGAAATGACGCTGACCGAAGGCAAGAACCGCGAGGTTCGCAATGTGCTCGAACATCTGGGCCTCGAAGTCAGCCGCCTGCTGCGCACCCGTTATGGCCCGTTTGAACTGGGCGATCTGGCGCGGGGCCAAGCGGTGGAAATCCGCAAGGAGCAGGTCGAACGATTCCGCGCCAGCCTGAAGCCCGGCAAATGAGGATCATTGCCGGCGAATGGAAGCGCCGCCCGCTGCGCGCGCCCGAAGGTGACGCCACGCGCCCCACCGCCGACCGGGTGCGCGAAACCTTGTTTTCCATGCTGGTCAGCCGTCTGGGCGATTTGGACGGGCTGAAAGTGGCCGATCTGTTTGCCGGTTCGGGCGCGCTGGGGCTGGAGGCGCTGTCGCGCGGGGCGGCAAGCTGCCTGTTTGTGGAGCAGGACGCCGCCGCGATCCGCGCGCTGCGCACCAATATCGCCGCCTTGCAGGCCGGGCCGCGCTGCGACGTGCGCGCCCAGTCGGTGATGCAAGTGGGGCCGGCGAAAGAGCCGCTCGACCTCCTCCTGCTCGATCCGCCCTATGGCACCGGTGCCGGGCAAGTCGCGCTCGACAAGCTGGCGCGGCTGGGCTGGATCGGCCCGCACAGCTGGATCAGCCTGGAAACCGGGCCGGGTGAAGAGGTGAACCTCAAGCGGTTCTCGATCGACACGGTGCGCCCGGTGGGCAAGGCGCGGCTGCACCTGCTGCGGCTGGCGGCGGAGTGACCCCGCACGCTTGCGCCAACGCGCTTTGTTCCCTAACTGTTCACTTGTGACCGACCACCCCCTCCCCGCCGCCGCCGTGCCCAACTGGCTCTCCCGGCTGAACGCGCCGCAGCGCGAAGCCGTGCTGACGACCGAAGGCCCGGTGCTGATGCTGGCAGGGGCTGGCACGGGCAAGACCGCCGCCCTCACCCACCGTCTTGCCCACCTCATCCGCGAACGGCGCGCCTGGCCCAGCGAGATCCTCTGCGTCACCTTCACCAACAAGGCCGCGCGCGAGATGCGGCACCGCGTGGGGCAATTGATCGGCGAGGCGGTGGAAGGGATGCCGTGGCTCGGCACCTTCCATTCCATCTGCGCCAGGATGTTGCGCCGCCATGCCGAACTGGTGGGCCTGCAATCCAGCTTCACCATCATCGATACGGACGACCAGCTGCGCGTGCTGAAAGCGCTGATCCAGGATCAGGGGCTGGACGAAAAGCGCTGGCCGCCGCGGCAATTGGCGGGCCTGATCGACGGGTGGAAGAACCGTGGCCTCAACCCCGATGATCTGACGCCCATCGATAACGAAGCCTATGCCAATGGACGCGGGCAGCAGATGTATCGCCTGTATCAGGACCGGCTCAAAGCCCTGAACGCCTGCGATTTTGGTGACCTGCTGCTGCATATGCTGAACATATTCCGCACCGATCGGAGCGTGCTGGAACAATATCAGAATCGCTTCAAATATGTGATGGTGGACGAATATCAGGACACCAACGCGGTGCAGTATCTGTGGCTGCGGCTGCTGGCGCAGACGCGCAAGAACATCTGCGTGGTGGGCGATGACGACCAGTCGATCTATTCATGGCGCGGCGCAGAAGTGGCCAATATCCTGCGGTTTGAAAAGGATTTTCCGGGCGCGAAAGTGATCCGGCTGGAACAGAATTACCGCTCCACCCCGCAAATCCTTGCCGCCGCATCAGGCCTTATCGCGGCCAACAGCCAGCGGCTGGGCAAGACGCTGTGGACCGAGCTCAATGCGGGCGAGAAAGTCCGCGTGATCGGCGTGTGGGACGCGCCCGAAGAAGCGCGCCGCGTGGGCGAGGAGATCGAACGGCTCGAACGCGAAGGCGCGCCGCTGGACGAGATCGCCATCCTGGTGCGCGCGCAATACCAGACGCGCGAGTTCGAGGACCGCTTCATCCAGATCGGCCTCAATTACCGCATCGTGGGCGGTTTCCGATTCTACGAACGCGCCGAAATCCGCGATGCGCTGGCTTATCTGCGCGTGATTGCGCAGCCGGCGGATGATCTGGCGTTTGAACGCATCTATAACCAGCCCAAGCGCGGGCTTGGTGCCAAGGCGCTGGAAGCCATGCACCGCCATGCGCGGCGCATGGGGATGCCGCTGGCCGCCGCCGCGCTCGACATTGCCGACAGCGACGAATTGCCCGCCCGCGCCCGCAACACCATCGGCGCGCTGATGGCCGATTTCCTGCGCTGGCGCGACATGGCCGAAAGCGTCACCCCGTCCGAATTGCTGCGCACCGTTCTGGCCGAAAGCGGCTATGACGCGATGTTGAAGGCCGATCGCAGCGCGGAAAGCGCCGGGCGCGCCGACAACCTTGTCGAACTGGCCCGCGCGATGGAGGATTACGCAACTCTACCCGATTTTCTGGAGCACGTGGCGCTGGTGATGGACAACGAAAACGCCAATGAGGGCGAGAAAGTCACCATCATGACGATGCACGCGGCGAAGGGGCTGGAATTCAACCATGTGTTCCTGCCGGGCTGGGAGGAAGGCGTGTTCCCCAGCCAGCGTTCGCTCGACGAAGGCGGCCTTGCATCGCTGGAGGAGGAGCGCCGCCTCGCCTATGTCGGCATCACCCGCGCGCGGCGGCGCTGCACGATCCTCCACGCGGCCAACCGGCGCATTTATGGCCAGTGGACCAGTTCCATCCCGAGCCGCTTCATCGAGGAATTGCCGGAAGAGACGATTGCGGTCGAAACCACGCTGACCGGCGGAGCCAGCCTGTGGCGCGCCAACTGGAGCGAGAGCGAAGACCCCTTCGCCCATGTCGCGCGCGACCGGCCCGACCGCAGCCAGCAACGCGGCCCCGGCTGGCAGCGCGCCCTGTCCACCGGTTACGAGACAAAGCCCGCGCGCGTGGCCGAAAGCACCCGCAGCGCGGCCAGCTTCGCCGCCAAACCGCGCACCGACATTACCGTTGGCGCCCGCGTCTTTCACGACAAGTTCGGTTATGGCGAAGTGGTGGCGCAGGAAGGCAACAAGCTGGAAATCGCCTTTGAACAGGCGGGCACAAAGCGCGTGATCGACAGCTTCGTGAAGCTGGCCTAGCGCTGCTTCCCTAGCGCTTCTTTTTGGTCAGGGTGGCGGTGAAATCGGGATCCTTGTTCGCCACCCAATCGACGAACTTCTTCACCGCCGGATTATCCAGCAGCACAGACGCATCCAAGCCGGCGCGCTGAAGCTCGGAATTGGTGAAATTGGCGATTACCGTTTGCTGGCAGATCGGATGCATCGGCACCACATCGCGCCCGCCCCGGCTCTTGGGCACCGGATGATGCCAGACGGTCGTCTCCCCCAAAGGCCTGCCGCAAAGCCAGCACGGCTCCCTTGGCGCGGCGTCCTCTTCATTCGGATCGCCTGCGTCGGGCCAGGGGCCGCCCTTGGGATGCTTGCGCGCCAAGGGCCTTAATCGAAGCCGACGGTGAGGAAAGACGGCATCGGGCCGTTCCATTCGCCCGGCTTGGTGGGCGGGTCGTTGTCCTGATAGCGCGGGCGCCGGTCATCACGCGGAGTGCGTTCGGCCCGTTCCGGGCGCCGCTCGCGGCGGGGGGTTTCTACGCGCTCCTCGGTCACCTCGGCAACCTCTTCGCGCTCTTCTCTCCGGGGGCGACGTTCGCGCTTGGGACGTTCTTCGCGCGCTTCGGGGCGCGCTTCCTCTGCCGGGGCTTCCACAGGCACCACCGCGCTCCAGTCGAAGGGGGGAACCTTGAACTTGGTCAGCTTCTCGACATTCTCCATTGCCTCGGCATCGGCGGGCGTCACCAGCGTGATGGAGCGGCCCTTGGCCCCGGCACGGCCCGTGCGGCCCACGCGGTGGACATAATCATCCGGATGCCACGGCGTATCGTAATTGAACACATGGCTCACGCCCTTAATGTCGAGCCCGCGCGCGGCAACGTCGCTGGCGACGAGGATGTTGATCGTGCCCGCCTTGAACAGTTCCAGTTCGGCAATGCGGCTGGACTGGTCCATGTCGCCGTGAATCTCGCCGCTGCGGAAACCGGCGCGGCGCAGCTTCTGGTTCAGCTCGCGCACCGTGGTCTTGCGGTTGGCGAAGATGATCGCGGTCTGCACATTGTCGACTTCAAGCAGGTATTTGAGCGCATCGAACTTCTTCTTCGCGCTGATTTCCACCTTGAACTGGGCGATATTCTCGTTGCGGCTGGCGGCGCGGGCCACTTCCAGCTGCTTGGGATTGGACAGAAACTTGTCCGCCAGCTTCTTGATCGGCGGAGGCATGGTGGCCGAAAACAGCAAGGTCTGGCGCTGCGCGGGCAGCTTTTCGCAGATGAACTCGATATCGGGAATGAAGCCCATGTCGAGCATCCGGTCCGCCTCGTCGATCACCAGCAGATCGCAGCCCGTCAGAAGGATCTTGCCGCGTTCGAACAGGTCCATCAGACGGCCCGGCGTGGCGATAAGCACATCCACCCCCGCTTCCAGCGCCTTAACCTGATCGCCCATCTGCACGCCGCCAATCAGCAGCGCCATCTTGAGATCGTGGTTCTTGCCGTATTTCTCGAAATTCTCGGCCACCTGCATCGCCAGTTCGCGGGTGGGTTCAAGTATGAGGCTGCGCGGCATCCGCGCGCGGCGGCGCCCATTGGCGAGGATGTCGATCATGGGCAGCACGAAGCTGGCGGTTTTGCCCGTCCCCGTCTGCGCGATGGCGATCAGGTCGCGCATCATCAGCACCTGGGGGATCGCCTCGGCCTGGATCGCGGTCGGCTCGGTATAGCCGGCGTCAGAGACGGCCCGCAGCAATTCTTCGGATAGGCCGAGATCGGCAAATGTCATAGGCTGTTGAATGTCCGGTAAGTGGCCCGGCTTGTGGCTGGGCGGTGAATGGGGCCTGCAAAGGCTTGCCACAACTCGCCGCGCCCCTTGCACCGCACGGCGAAAAAGTCAAGGAAAGGCGGCAGGGCGCGCCCGTTAATCGCCCGCGGGAACCAGCCGGGTCAACTGCTCCATCGCGCAGGATGCGCCAGCGCGCGATTGCAGATGGTCACGCCGCACGCACAGACGCCCATCGCTGGCCCGCTCAACATAAAAGCCCGAATAGAAAGCCTGCGCCGCGCAGGCCCGATCAAGTTCCGCCGCCAGCACATTGCGGTTTTCCATAAACAGCAGCAGGCGGTTGTCGCCTGTCGGCTGAACGCCCACGATATTGTCCACCCGCACGCATCCGTCATGCGGCACTTCGCGGTAGGGTGGGGATTGCGGAGTAGGCGTGGACTGGCGCGCCCGAAGCGCGGCAAAGCGCTCCTCCTCTGCCCGCGTGCTGGGCGCAATGCGCACGATCACGCGCTGCTGGATGCGCACCTGACCGAGCGGGGAAGGGTCGCGGGCATCTTCCAGCACCCGCAGGGGCGGCGTGGCAATCCCATCGAGCGAAAGCACGGGGCCGCCCCGTCCCTCGCGCGCCATCAGGGGCCCGCCCCCCGCCACCAGGCCGAGCGCAAGCGCGGTTCCTAAAAGGGTTGTCAGTAGCCGTTGTTTCACAGGTGCAGTGCTCGCAGTACCGCCAGCCCCTCATGACCAGCGGATGTCCCAGCCATAGTGGCACAGGTTGAATAGCGGCTTAACCCCGGCGGAGTTTGCGGCAATACCGCCCAATTGCCCTTTGCAAGCGCGCAGGCGTGCTGGCATTAGCGCAGGCCATGAGCAGGAACGACGATTTTTGCGCCGCTGCCCGCAGCCTTCTGGGCGAACGCGGCTTCACCACCGATCCCGAACTTGTCGATCCCTGGCTGACCGACTGGCGCGGGCGCTACACCGGTCGGGCCATTGGCATGGCCTCGCCTGCCTCCACGGCGGAAGTCGCGGCCTTGGTCAAGCTGGCGCGTGAACAGGGCGTGCCGATTGTGCCGCAGGGCGGCAATTCGGGAATGTCGGGCGGGGCCACGCCCGATGCCAGCGGCGATGCGCTGGTGCTGTCGCTCAGGCGGATGAACCGGATCACCCGGCTCGACCCCGATGCGCGCGAGGCGGTGTGCGAAGCAGGCGTGATCCTGCAGACGCTGCACGAAGCGGTGGCGCCGCACGGCCTGCGCTTCCCGCTGACGCTGGGCGGCAAGGGATCGGCCACGATCGGCGGGCTGATTGCCACCAATGCCGGCGGCACGCAGGTGCTGCGGCACGGATCGATGCGTGCGCAGGTGCTGGGGCTGGAGGCGGTGCTGGCCGACGGTTCGGTGTTTGATGCGCTGGTTCCGCTGAAGAAGGACAATCGCGGCTTTGACCTCAAGCAGTTGCTGATCGGTTCGGAAGGCACTCTGGGCATCGTGACCGGCGCGACGCTGCGCCTGCTGCCCGCGCTGGCCGACCGGGTAGTGATGTGGGCGGGCCTGCCCGATGTGCGCACCGCACGCCGCCTGCTGATCCATGCCGAAAAAATGGCGGGCGATGCGCTGGAAGGCTTCGAGGTCATGCCGCGCCACTCGCTGAATGCCGTGCTCGCCCACAATCCGCGCGCCCGCGCACCGCTGGCGCAGCCGCATGAATGGAACGCGCTGATCGAACTGGTGGCTGACAGCGCCACCGCCGCGACGCTGGCAGACCGCGCGCAGGCCGTGCTGGAAAGTGCATTCGAAGCGGGGCTGGTGGAGGACGCCGCCATCGCCATGAACGATGCGCAGGCCGAAGAATTCTGGGCGCTGCGCGACGAGATCGCGCCCGCCGAACGCGCCATCGGCCCGGCGATGCAGCATGACATTTCGGTGCCTGTTGCCAGCATGGCGGATTTCGTGGCCGAAACACTGCCGCTGGTCGAGGCGCGCTTTCCGGGCTGCACGGCGGTCGCCTTCGGTCATTTGGGCGATGGCAATGTGCATTACCACGTGCTTGCGCCAGCGGGCGCCCCGCGCGGCGAATGGGAAGCCACACAAGGCAAGGAAATCAGCCAGTTCGTACACGATCTGGTCACGCAATGGGGCGGGTCGATCAGCGCCGAACACGGCATCGGCCAGATGAAGGTTGGCGAACTGGCGCGGCTGGGCGATCCGGTGCATCTGGCGATCCTGCGCAATGTAAAGCAGGCGCTGGATCCGCAAGGTCTGCTCAATCCGGGCAAGCTGGTGCCGCTTGCGCCCGCGCCCGCCAGCCACTAAAGCCCCCGCGCAGCACGGCGGCACTTTCGGCCTCCGATCACAAAGACGACCTGTTTTGGAGGGATGAAGAATGGCCAGCGCGCCGAAACCCGGTTTGCCCATCATGTATAACGACCTTGCCCCGCTCAACAGCACCGAGCACGGCAATTGGAAGGCCATTTCGGTGGACAAGGCCAGCTGGGTCGCCGGCGTCAACGCCATTCCGCTGACGGTGGAGGAATTCCCGCAGGCGCAGCGCCATTTCCCCATCGTGTTCTCCACCGGCGACAACCCTGTTCCGCTGGCGCTGATGGGTCTGAACGAAGGCGTGAACGTCTTTTTCGACGATGAAGGCGCGCCAACCGAAGCGGCCTATGTCCCCGCCTATATCCGCCGTTACCCCTTCCTGCTGGTCAAGCTGGAGCAGAACACGGACAATCTGTCCTTGTGCTTTGATCCCACCAGCAATCTGGTTGGCCCCTTCGACGAAGGCCAGCCGCTGTTTACCGCCGACGGCCAGCCGAGCCAGCACACGCAGCAATTGCTCGATTTCTGCCAGAAGTTCGAGGAAGCCGGGCTCAAGACGCGCACCTTCATGGATGAACTCGCCAAGGCGGATCTGCTGATGGACGGCGAAGTCGCCATCAATCGTCTGGATGGCAGCGGCCAGCCCTTCGTCTATCGCGGCTTCAAGATGGTGAACCAGGAAAAGCTGCGCGAACTGCGCGGCGATCAGCTGCGCAAATGGAACGAGAGCGGTCTTTTGCCGCTGCTCTATTCGCATCTGCTGTCGCTTGACCTCATGCGCGATATCTTCGCCAAGCAGGGTGCGCTGGGCAAAGGCCCGGCTCCGGCCGAAATGTTCAACACGGCCGCGGTGCAGGCGTAATCAATCGAAATTGAATGATGGGAAGGCCGTTCCGGGCATCCGGAGCGGCCTTTTTCATATGCCGGTGGCAAGGCAGGTGCGAAGGCCTTGAAACCGGTTAAGGTTTTGCCTACCTATTAGGTGTCGGGCAGGCTCCCCTCATGGCTTGCCGGGCAGGTGCACAACTCGTGCACTTCCTCCCTGAACCTTGGCCGCCTCGTGCCGTAAAGCGCGAGGCGGCATTTTTTAAGCTATTCCGCCGCTTGCGCAAATCCGCGCGGCATGGGGGTCAGATCGGCTGCCAGACGCTGCACCATGGCAGCCAGCGAAACCGCCACCGCATCGAAGCCCTCGCCCGGATCCTGCAATTGCGCATCGAGATAGACCGCGCGGCAGACTTCCACCTGCATGGCATGGATGCCCCGTTGCGGCGCCGCGTGACGATCCAGCACATATCCGCCGGCATAGGGCCTGTTATGCGCCGCGCGCCAGCCCGCATGGCCCAGATGCCCCAGCGCCGCATGGCTGAGATGCGCAGCGCAGGATGCGCCAAACCTGTCACCCACGACAAAATCCGCCGCCGCCTCTGGCCCGGTCTTGGGACCAAGCGGAGGCATCGAATGGAGATCCACCAGCAGCGCCGCGCCCCACGTGTCACGCAAGGTTTCCAGCGTCCGCGCCAGTGCGGCGTGATAGGGCGTGTGCACCGCGCTAATCCGCGCATCGAGTTCCTCGCGCGGGAGCCGGGCGTGCCAAAGCTCCCCCAATCCAGCCAACCGGCGCGGCACCAGACCCAGGCCAGTGCGCGCGCGCCGTCCTGCGCCCAGCCGGGCAAAGGGGCGCGTCCCTCCGTCCGCCACCATGTCCCAGTCCATATCGTCAGGCGCGCGGTTCAGATCGATCATTGCGCGCGGCGCATGAGCCACCAGCAGTGCTGCCCCGGTCGCATCGGCCAGGCGCGCGGCGATCTGGTCCACCAGCCGATCCTCCAGCCGCAAAGGGGCATCTGCGGGATGGCGCAGGGCAGAAAGCAGCCCGGCGGGGTAGGCGCGTCCGGCATGGGGCACGCTGATCAGCACGGGAATCGCGGCGGCCGCGGCATTGGTAAGCGTGAAGGCAGGCGTTTCAGGCAGGCCGGGGACATATCCGCCCTGCTGTGCCCGGCCCCTTGCCCGGTTCGTGCCCCGATTCGCCGTCCGACTCGGGCCTCCGCCCTGCCCTGTGCTGCCTTTCATGTGCCCTTGCTGGCCGCAAGCGTGCACGAAGTCAAAGACTGGTGTTTCAAACGGGGCCACTGCGAAAACGGCACGAGATATTTACGCCTTTCTGGTTTAGGGCACGGCCAAGCAAACCAAAAAAGGGGGCACTCCATGATCCGAATCCTGCTGGCCGAAGATGATGCAGCCATGCGCGGCTACATCACGCGCGCGCTGGAAAATGCAGGCTATTCGGTTGTCGCCGTGTCCAGCGGCGAGGAAGCGCTGCCTCATCTCAAGACCGAGATCTTCGACCTGCTGCTGTCGGATATCGTGATGCCCGAAATGGACGGGATCGAACTGGCGCAGCACTGCAACGAGATCAGCCCGTCCACCAAGGTGATGTTCATTACCGGCTTTGCCGCCGTCACGCTGCGCGCCAGCCGCGATGCGCCGCACGCCAAGATGCTGTCCAAGCCCTTCCACCTGCGCGACCTCGTGCTGGAAGTGGAACGCATTTTCGAAGACGCCGCCGCCGTCCGCGTTTGAGCTTCTGCCAAGGGACTTGCAAGGATCGGGTCGCGGCGCTATCTGGCGCCCCTGCCTCGCGGATCACTCTGCAAGGGCAAGCCGGATGGTGCGGGCGTATAGCTCAGTGGTAGAGCACTATGTTGACATCGTAGGGGTCGCAAGTTCAATCCTTGCTACGCCCACCACCGGCCTTCTTCCCCGCCTCTGACGCCAGCCGCTGTCGCGCTTGGACATCGGGGAAACTACCGCCCTTTAGGAACTATCGCCGCTTTCGTGGCTTGCTATGCTGCAACCATGGCAGCATCGCGCCCTATCCCGCGCATCGCAGCGCTCGCCACGGCGCTGCCTTCCGGCCCGATCGAAGGGCATTACCGCCTGTGGGCCGAGGCGCAGATCACCGATCCGCACCAGCGCGACCTGTTCCGGCGGATGGCCGACAGGGCGGGAATCACGCAGCGCCACAGCGTGCTGGACGGGGCGGAGGGGCGCCCCGATGCGGGGCAGTTCTACGATCGTCCACCCTTTCCCTCCACCGCCGCACGCATGGCCCTGTTTGCACAGACCGCGCCCGGCCTTGCCTTGCAGGCCATTCATGGCTTGCCGGAATTGGGAGCGATTACGCATCTGGTGCTGGCCTGCTGCACCGGTTTCATGGCCCCCGGCCTCGATCAGGTGATTGCCCGGCGGTTGGGGCTGGCGGCGGATGTGGAGCGGATCTCGCTCGGCTTCATGGGTTGCTATGCCGGGGTCACGGCGCTGCGCAGCGCGGGCCATATCGTCCGCTCCCTGCCGCAGGCGCGCGTTCTGGTGGTGACGGTGGAATTGTGCACGCTGCACCTGCAACAGACCGGTGATCTGGAGGCGCTGCTGGCAATGCGCCAGTTTGCCGATGGCGCCGCGGCGGCCCTTGTGACAGCCGAGGGCCCAGGCCTTGCGCTGGGTGATGGCCTGTCGCGCGTGCTGGATGACAGCGGCGAACTGATCACCTGGACGATTGGCGACACGGGCTTTGCCATGCACCTCTCCGGCGCGGTTCCGGCACGGCTGGCGGCGGCGCTGGAACAGCGCGATATCGTCGCCAGCATATCCAACGGTGCCCCGCCAAGCGCCGTGGCGGCATGGGCCGTGCATCCCGGCGGGCGCTCCATTCTCGACGCGGTGGAGCGCGGGCTGGGCCTGCAAGGCGGCATACTGGATGCCTCGCGCGGCGTGCTGGCGGATTGCGGCAATATGTCGTCCGCAACGGTCATGTTCGTGCTGCAACGCCTGTGGGATGCGCGCCCACCCAGCGGCATGGCGCTCGCCTTTGGCCCCGGCCTTGCGCTGGAAGGGCTGCGGTTTGGCTGGATTGACGGCGATGCTGGCTGAACGGCGCATCACCGAGGAACTGATGGATGACCCGGCCCTGCCGGAAGCGACCTATCGCGCGGTGCTGGCCGATCTGGCGCGGGTGAACGCGGCAACGCTGGCGGCGCGTCCCACCCTCGCCTTTCTGGATCGCGCGCTGGCCGGGCGCGACAGCTTCGCGCTGCTGGATGTGGGATTCGGCCATGGCGATATGCTTCGCCGCATTGCCCGCTGGGCTGCCGCGCAGGGAAAACAGGCGCGACTGGTGGGCGTGGACCTCAATCCGCGCAGCCTGCCCTGCGCTCTTGCCGCGACCGATCCGGCGCTGCCGATCACTTATGTCACGGGCGATTATGCCGATCTGGCCGGTGAAGGGTTCGATTGCGTTGTGTCCAGTCTGGTGGCGCACCATATGACGGGCGATCAGCTGGCGGCCTTCCTGCGATTCATGGATGCAGAGGCGCAAGCCGGCTGGCTGGTCAACGATCTGCACCGGCACACCTTCAGCTATCTTGGCTATCCGCTGCTGGCCCGCCTTCTGGGCGCGCATCCCATCGTGCGCAAAGACGGGCAGACATCGATCGCCCGCGCCTTCCGCCCCGCCGAATGGCACTCCATGCTGGATATGGCAGACATCCAAGGCGCCCGAGTCCAGCGCTTCTTCCCCTACCGGCTATGCGTATCGAAGATCCGCTGATTCTGGGCGCCGGGCCTGCCGGATGCGCTGCGGCGATCGTGCTGGCGCAGGGCGGCGCACAGCCTGTGCTGCTGGACCGGCAGGCAGAGGTGAGCGATACGATCTGCGGCGGATTCCTCAGCTGGCGCACCGCAGCGCAGCTGCTGGCGCTGGGAATCGATCTGCCAGCGCTGGATGCCCACCCTGTCACGCGGCTGCGGCTGATTGCCGGAAGCCGCATCGCGGAGGTGAACCTGCCCGGCACGGCCTGGGGCCTGTCGCGCCGCACCCTCGACACCGCCATGCGTAAGCGGGCAGTAGAAGCGGGGGCAGTGCTGGAAATTGACACGATCCGCAATCTGGCTGGGACACTCGCAGTGGGCCAGCGGCAGGAATGGCACGGCTCCGCGCTGTTCCTGGCGAGTGGCAAGCACGATGTGCGCCGCGCCCCGCGCCCACGCTCCGCCGCTGATCCGGCCATGGGCTTGCGGCTGCGCACCCGCCCCTCGCCTGCACTGGCACAGGAACTGGCGGCGACTATCGAACTGCATCTGTTTGCAGGTGGCTATGCCGGGATCGTGATGCAGGAGGACGGGACGGCCAATATCTGCCTTGCCCTCAGAAAATCGCTGCTGACCGGGGCCGGGGGCGATCCGCGGCAACTGCTGGAACAATTGAGCACGGCCAATCCGGCACTTGCCCGGCGGCTGGAGCCCGGCTGGCACGCGGCGCGCATCGATTGCATCGCCGCCGTGCCCTACGGCTGGATTGCGCGCGAAACACAGCACGGCCTCTTCCGGCTGGGCGATCAGGCGGCGGTCATCCCCTCTCTGGCAGGAGAAGGCATGGGCATTGCGATTGCCAGCGGCACGGCGGCAGCCGCCCGCTTCCTTGCCTCCGGCCCAGCCGCCGCGCCCGCTTTCCAGCAGGCCTTTGCCAGCGCCGCTGTTCGCCCGGTGCAGATGGCGCGCCTCGCCCGAAGACTTGCCGAAAGCCCGCTGGGCCAGCGCGCCGGGCTGGCGCTGGCAGCCGCTCTGCCAGCCTTTGCCGGCCTGCTAATGGACAGCACGCGCATTGCCCTGCCCGAAACGAAGCCCCCGCTCTCTTGCACCTGACCATTCCCCTGCTAAGACCCCGGCAAGCGCCTGCAAGGGTAACCACTCAGCCAAAGGAATGCCGGGATGGCCAAGATCAAAGTATTGAACCCGATTGTCGAAATCGACGGCGACGAGATGACGCGGATCATCTGGGAATGGATTCGCGAGCGGCTGATTCTTCCCTATCTCGATGTCGATCTGAAGTATTACGACCTCTCGGTGCAGAAGCGCGACGAGACGGACGACCAGATCACCGTCGATGCCGCCAACGCCATCAAGCAGTATGGCGTGGGCGTGAAATGCGCCACCATTACGCCTGACGAGGCGCGCGTTGCCGAATTCGGCCTGAAGCAGATGTGGAAGAGCCCCAACGGCACGATCCGCAACATCCTGGGCGGCACGATCTTCCGCGAACCGATCGTGATTTCCAACGTGCCGCGCCTCGTGCCCGGCTGGACGCACCCAATCGTGGTGGGCCGCCATGCCTTTGGCGACCAGTATCGCGCCACCGATTTCCTGGTGCCGGGGCCAGGCACTTTGCGCCTCGTCTTTGAGGGCGAGGACGGCAAGGTGATCGACCGCGAGGTCTATCAGTTCAAGGCGCCGGGCGTTGCCATGTCGATGTACAATCTCGACGATTCGATCCGCGATTTCGCCCGCGCCAGCTTCAATTACGGCATTGACCGCGGCTGGCCGGTCTACCTGTCGACCAAGAACACGATCATCAAGGCCTATGATGGCCGCTTCAAGGATCTGTTCGAGGAAGTGTTCAACACCGAAGGCTTCAAGGAGAAGTTCGAGGAGCTGGGCATCATCTACGAACACCGTCTGATCGACGACATGGTGGCGTCCGCGCTCAAGTGGAGCGGCAAGTTCGTGTGGGCCTGCAAGAATTACGACGGCGATGTGCAGTCGGACGTGGTGGCGCAGGGCTTCGGCAGCCTTGGCCTGATGACCTCGGTTCTGATGACGCCCGACGGAAAGACGGTGGAAGCCGAAGCCGCGCACGGCACCGTTACCCGCCATTACCGCCAGCACCAGCAGGGCAAGGCAACCAGCACCAACCCCATCGCCAGCATCTTCGCCTGGACGCGCGGCCTGATCTATCGCGGCCGGTTTGACAACACACCCGATGTGGTCGCCTTTGCCGAAACGCTGGAACGCGTCTGCATCAAATGCGTGGAAGACGGCAAGATGACCAAGGATCTGGCGCTGCTCATCGGCCCGGATCAGGCCTGGATGACCACTGAACAGTTCTTCGAGGCCATCCGCGTGGCGCTGGAAGAAGAAATGGCCGCGCAGGGCCTTGGCTGATCGCAGTGTCTGATTGAGGATTTCGGACGGGGCTGGCAGCGATGCCGGCCCCGTTCTGCATGAGGCCTCCTGTTGGGCAGCCGGGTTAATTGTGCACTGCGCAACAAACAGGATTGCCGCCGCGCGCAAGGCTCTGACATACCTTGCTCATGCACGGAGCCCCGCTTTCGCCTCTGATGGCCGATGCCCTGGTGATTCTGGGGGCGGCAGGAATTGTCATTCCGCTGTTCGCCCGGTTCCGCATCACCCCGATCATCGGTTTCATCATGGTGGGCCTGCTGGTTGGGCCCTATGGGCTGGGGCGGCTGGTCGATGCGCAGCCATGGCTTGCCCATGTCACCATTACCGATGCCGAAAGCCTTACGCCCTTTGCCGAATTCGGCATTGTGTTGCTGCTGTTCACCATTGGCCTTGAACTCAGCTTCAACCGCCTGTGGGATTTGCGGCGGCTGGTATTCGGCCTGGGCGCGCTGGAACTGATCGTGATTGGCGGGTTGCTGGCGGCAATCCTCAACCTGACAGGAATGTCCTCAACCGGCGCGGTGGCGCTGGGGCTGGCGCTGGCCTTTTCCTCCACCGCGCTGGTTCTGCCGATTGCCGGCACCACCACGCCGGTAGGCCGCGCGGCGCTGTCGATGCTGTTGTTCGAGGATATCATGATCGTGCCGATCATCTTTATCCTCGCGGCGCTTGCCCCCTATGCCCAGGCGGATGGGTGGACCGGCCTGTTCGACACGTTGTGGCAGGGCGCGCTGGTAATCGCAGTGATGATGGTGGGCGGGCGCTATGCGCTGCCGCGTCTGTTTGCCCTCGCCGCCCGCGCAAAGAGCCCGGAACTCTTCCTCGCCGCCAGCCTGCTGGTCGTCATCGGGGCCAGCCTGGCCACCACGGCCGTGGGCCTCTCGCCCATTGTCGGTGCGCTGGTCGCAGGCCTGCTGATCGCGGAGACCGAATACCATACCGAGGTGGAAGCCATCATCTCCCCGTTCAAGGGGCTGGCACTGGGTGTGTTCCTCATCACCATCGGGATGGGGATCGATCTGGGCAGCATCTGGGCCAATCTGTGGGCCATAACCGGCGCGGTGATCGGCGTTCTGCTGCTGAAGGCAGTTGTTACAGGCGTATTGTTGCGGCTGATGGGCGCACGGCGCGGCACCGCTACCGAAACCGGCATCATGATGGCGAGTCCATCGGAAACCACGCTGATCGTGCTTGCCGCCGCCACCCAGGCCATGCTGGTGGATACGGCCACCGCGCAATTCTGGCAGATCGTCACCGCCATCGGGCTTACCGTCACCCCGCTGCTGGCCAAGATCGGCAATATGATGGGTCGCCGGGTGGAGCCGGCCCCGCCGCCGGACGAAACGGGTGAAAAGGACGATATTCCCCGCGTGATCGTGATCGGGCTTGGCCGTGTGGGACGGCTGGTGGCGCAGATGCTCGACCGGCACGGGCAAGCCTATATTGCCATCGATTCGGATTCCGACATGGTGGAGAAGGCACGGCGCGAAGGATACAAGGCGCTGTTCGCCAATGCCGCGCGCGGCGATGTGCTCGACCGGTTGGTGATGCCGGGTTGCCCCGCCGTAATCCTGACGATGGACGAACACGTTCTTGCCCAGCGCATCGTGCGCCGCCTGCGCGCCGCCAATCCGGACCTGCCCATTATCGCCCGCGCACGGGACAGCGTGCACGCCGCCGAGCTCTATCGCAACGGTGCCAGCGTGGCGGTGCCCGAAACGCTGGAAAGCAGCCTGCAACTCTCCGAAGCCGCGCTGACCGAACTCGGCGTGGCGATGGGCCCGGTGATCGCCAGCATCCACGAGAAGCGCGACGAAATGCGCGAGCGGATCATGCGCGAAGGCGGTCTGGATGAAAAGCCGCGCCTGCGCAGCCTGTCAGTCAAGCCAGAGGGTTGAATGCGGGCCTTGGACGGGCACGATTGCGCCTCTCGCGCATTGGTTAGGGGAAGGAGACGCAATATGAGCAATCCCGCCAACACCAATCGACAGCCCGCCAAGAGCAAGGCTGATTTGCGCGATGTGGCCAATGCCGGGCCGGACAAGGGCCGCAAAAGCCGCGATATGCAGAACACGGCGCGCGGCAGCGAAGGCGATATCCGCCGCGCTTCGGGCATGAAGCGCTAGGCAGTTATTCGGCCAGCACCCACCGCGTTGCAAAAGCAAAGGGGCGGCTGTCGGGCGGATTGGAAAGCCGCGCGACCCGCCGCACTTCGTAACAGGTTTCATAGGCAAGACGCGCGGTGTTGTCGGAGCGGATCGGGCGGCACGTTTCCACGCGCCCGGCTTGGTTGAAGGTAATCAGGACCTCCACCCGCCCCTCCGGCCCCTCGCGAAGGGCCGCGGTGGGATATTCCAGGCCCGCCAACTGCACATCGGAGAGGGAAATACCCTCCTCCACCGGCGGCAGATCGATCAGGCCGAACCGCACCGCCAAGCCCTGATAGGGAAAGCCGGTGCTTGCATGGAATTCCGGTGCTCCGGCTCGTGCGCGGTCGCTGCTGCGGCGCACCGTCAGGCGATAGGTCGCAGCCGTGTAATCGAGAACCAGCACGGGGTTCGGTGCAAAGCGTCCGTTCGCCAGGGCATGGGCGCACAAAGCCTGCCCCGCCAGTGCAAGCCGGGGCGGGCCATGCACGGCACAGCCAATCACCTTTCCTGCAGCATCGACCGTCAATTCCAGCGGCAGCCGCTCCAGCCCATCGTCAAAATCGCGGCGGAACGGCGCCAGCACCGTGTCCAGTTCACCCAGATCAAGCGCCCCTGCCCCGGTCACATCGAACAGGTCTTGCACGAAAAGCAGCGATTGCGGCGCAGCCGGAGGCGGCGGAGATGGCCGTGAAATGAGGGGAGCCTTCGCAGCCCGCTCCTGCGCCTGCGCGAAAGAGGCAAGACAGGAGATGACCGCCCCCGCCGCCATAGCGAGCGCGGCCAAGCGCCTCACCCCAACAAGGCCTTTGCCGCGGCAATCGCCGCTTCGGCCTTGTCGCCATCGGGCCCGCCGCCCTGCGCCATGTCAGGCCGGCCGCCGCCGCCCTTGCCGCCCAGCACGGCAACGCCCGCGCGCACCAGATCGACGGCGGAAAATCGCCCTGTCAGATCGTCGGTAACGGCAGCGGCAAAGGCCGCCTTGCCATCGTTCACCGCGCAGATCGCGGCGACCCCGCTGCCCATGCGCTTCTTGGCTTCGTCGAGCAGGCCGCGCAGCTCCTTGGGATCGAGCCCATGCAGGACCTGACCCGAGAACTTGACCCCGCCAATTTCCTCGTCCGCTGCCGGGGCCGCACCGCCGCCGCCACCCAGCGCCAGCGCCTTCTTCGCCTCGGCCAGTTCGCGTTCCAGATTGCGCCGTTCGTCCACAAGAGCGGCAACGCGCTCCAGCACCTCGTCGGGCGCAGTGCGCAGCGTGGCGGCAACCGCCTTCAGCGTTTCCTCGCGGCCCACGACCCACTGCCGTGCAGCCTCTCCGGTCAGCGCCTCGATACGGCGCACGCCGCTCGACACCGCGCTTTCGGACACGATGCGCAGCAGGCCGATATCGCCGGTGGCGCGCACATGGGTGCCGCCGCACAGTTCGACCGAATAATGCCGCCCGCTGCCAGCGCTACCCATGCTGAGCACGCGCACTTCCTCGCCATATTTCTCGCCAAACAGCGCCATGGCGCCTGCGGCAATCGCATCGTCCGGGCTCATCAGGCGGGTGGTGACTTCGGCATTATGGCGGATTTCGGCGTTCACTTCGGCTTCGATCGCTGCGATGTCTTCCGCCGTCAGTGGCTTGGGATGGCTGAAATCGAACCGCAGCCGGTCATCCGCGACAAGGCTGCCCTTCTGCGTCACATGATCGCCCAGCCGGTTGCGCAAAGCGGCGTGCAGCAGGTGCGTGGCGGAGTGGTTGGCGCGGATGCGGTCACGCCGTTCGGCATCGACCTTCAGGTGCACCGTATCGCCCACTTCCACCGATCCGGCGACAATACGCCCGTGATGCGCGTGCAGGCGGCCAAGCGGCTTGGAAGTGTCCACCACATCCATTTCCAGCCGCCTGTCACCCGTGATGCGCCCGGCATCGCCGGTCTGCCCGCCGCTTTCCCCGTAAAACGGCGTCTGGTTGGTGATGACGATCACATCCTGCCCGCTATCTGCGCGGGTTACTTCCTTGCCGTCCACCACCAGAGCCACCACGCGGCCCTCGCCTTCGGTGCTGGCATAGCCTGTGAATTCGGTCGCGCCTTCGCGCTCTGCAATATCGAACCACACTTCCCCGTCGGCAGCGGCCCCGCTGCCCTTCCACGCGGCGCGAGCGGCAGCCTTCTGCTGCGCCATGGCGGCATCGAAACCGGCCTTGTCAACGCCAATGCCCCGCGCGCGCAGCGCATCTTCGGTCAGGTCGTAAGGGAAACCGAACGTGTCGTAGAGCTTGAAGGCGGTTTCACCCGGCAGGCTGTCGCCTTCGCCAAGGCTGGCGGTTTCCTCGTCCAGCAGGCGCAGGCCCTTGTCGAGCGTCTGGCGGAAGCGGGTTTCCTCGCGCTCCAGCACTTCCTGGATCAGCGCCTGGGCGCGCGGCAATTCAGGGTAGGCCTGCCCCATTTCCTGCACCAGCGCGGGCACCAGACGGTGCATCAACGGCTCCGCCGCACCCAGCAGATGCGCATGGCGCATGGCGCGGCGCATGATCCGGCGCAGCACATAACCACGGCCTTCATTGCTGGGCAGAACGCCATCGGCAATCAGGAAGCTGGTGGAACGCAGATGATCGGCAATCACGCGGTGGCTGGCGGCCTTGTCACCCTCGGCCTTGGCGCCGCTCTTGTCCTCGCTCGCAGCGATCAATGCGCGGAATGTATCGGTCTCGAATACCGAATGCACGCCCTGCATCACCGTGGCGATGCGTTCCAGCCCCATGCCGGTATCGATGCTGGGGCGCGGCAGATCGCTCACGATTTGGTCGGCTTCCTGCAAATGCTGCATGAAGACGAGGTTCCAGATCTCGACAAAGCGGTCGCCATCCTCGTCCGGCGAACCGGGAGGGCCACCGGCAATTGCGGGGCCGTGATCCCAGAAGATTTCCGAACACGGGCCGCACGGGCCATCCGCACCCATCGCCCAGAAATTGTCCTTGGTGGCGATGCGGATAATGCGATCATCCGGCAGGCCCGCGATCTTCTTCCAGAACCCTGCCGCCTCGTCATCGGTATGGTAGACGGTAACGCACAGGCGATCCTTGTCCAGCCCAAGTTCCTTGGTCACCATGCCCCAGGCAAGCTCGATCGCGCGTTCCTTGAAATAGTCGCCGAAGCTGAAATTGCCGAGCATTTCGAACAGCGTCAGGTGACGCGCAGTATAGCCCACATTGTCCAGATCGTTGTGCTTGCCCCCGGCGCGCACGCATTTCTGGCTGCTGGCGGCGCGCGGTGCGGGCGGGGTTTCCAGCCCCGTGAACACGTTCTTGAACGGCACCATGCCCGCATTCACGAACATGAGCGTGGGGTCATTATACGGCACCAGCGGAGCCGAAGGCATGACCTGGTGATCGTTGGCCGCGAAATAATCGAGAAAGGCCCGGCGGATGTCGTTGGTGGATTGCATGGCAGTTGCGATTAGTTTGTGCGCGCGCGCGGGACAAGCGGATTAAGATGCGCTCTGTGATCGGGCGGGTGCATGACTGGCGTTCTCTCGGCTCCGCTGCGGCTCAGGCCTTGCGCGCCGAAACGATCCACCCGGCTGCGGGCATGGCAACGAGCCCATCGGCAAGGTTGGCACGGGCAAGTTGGCCCACCCGGTTGAAGAAGGCGGCGCGTTCCTCGTCCGTCATGGCCTGCGCCGCCTTGGCTGCCGGGCCGATATTGGCAAAGTAATCCACCGCATCGCTGACAGGATCATCGCCCGCGCCGACAATCATCGGAAAATCGAACGGATCGATGGCCACCGCCTCCCAGCCCGCGGTTTGCAGAATACCCGCCACCCGCGCCCGATCAGCGAAGGCAAAGGGGCCAGGTGCTTCGGGAGGTGCAGGCGGCAGAGGTTGCGGCAGCAGGCGCGCAATATCAGCGAAAAAGGGATTCTCTGCCGGAGAGCGGAAGCAGGAAAACAGGAGATGCGCGCCGCTGTCGGCAAGTGCGGCCAGATGACGGAAGGCGGCCACAGGATCCTCAAAGAACATGACCCCATGGCGCGACATCAGCAATTGCGGGGCAAAGCCCTGCGGCGCCTCCCACTGCGCTGCGTCGGCCAGTTCAAAAGAGGCATTGGCAAGGTTTGCGCCGCGATCGCGTGCCGCTCCCACCAGTTGAGGCGAGATATCCACGCCGATCACCCGCACCGGGGCCCGCCCGCGCGCTACCGCCAGCGCCAGTTCGCCGGCGCCGCATCCGATATCCAGCACCTGCGCAAAGGCCAATCCGCGAAGACGCTGAAGCAGCTTTTCGGTGACGGCGGTAAAGCTGCGGTCGGTCCGCCGCCATTCCGCAGCCCAGGTCTGCCCCTGCCCGCCTTGCCAATCGCTCTTGTCCATCCCCGCCCCCGTGCTGATTTTGCCGTTATCGGTTTGAGGAGATAGGGACCACGTAGCGGCACGGCAAGCGCGCCGGCAAAGCCCCGAACCATGCAAAAGGCCGGCACTCCGCGAGGAGCGCCAGCCCTTTGTCTGCAGAAGCGCTGCAAATGGCAGCGCGGCAGATCAATCCTCCGAAATGTCATCCTCGGCATCGGGGCCGGTCATCATTTCCTCGGCCACCTTGTCGGTGCGGGTACGGATGGCAGCTTCCAGACGATCGCAGACTTCGGGATTATCCTTCAGGAACTGCTTGGCGTTTTCCCGGCCCTGCCCGATGCGGATCGAATCGTAGCTGAACCACGAGCCGGACTTCTCCACCAGGCCCGCCTTCACGCCCAGATCGAGAATCTCGCCAATCTTGGAAATGCCTTCGCCATACATGATGTCGAATTCGACCTGCTTGAACGGCGGCGCGACCTTGTTCTTCACCACTTTCACACGGGTGGTGTTGCCAATGATATCGTCGCGGTCCTTGATCTGGCCGGTGCGGCGGATGTCGAGACGCACCGATGCGTAGAACTTGAGCGCATTGCCGCCGGTAGTGGTTTCCGGATTGCCATACATCACGCCGATCTTCATGCGCAGCTGGTTGATGAAGATTACCATGCACTTGGACCGGCTGATCGAACCGGTCAGCTTGCGCAGGCTCTGGCTCATCAAACGGGCCTGCAGGCCAACATGGCTGTCGCCCATTTCGCCTTCGATTTCCGCGCGAGGGACGAGCGCGGCGACCGAATCAACCACCAGCACATCGATGGCGTTGGACCGCACCAGCGTATCGGTGATTTCGAGCGCCTGTTCGCCCGTATCGGGCTGCGAGACGATCAATTCGTCAATGTTTACGCCCAGCTTCTTGGCATAAACGGGATCAAGCGCGTGTTCGGCATCAACAAAGGCCGCGGTGCCGCCGGCCTTCTGCGCCTCGGCAATGACGTGCAGGGCCAGCGTGGTCTTGCCGGAGCTTTCCGGGCCATACACCTCGATCACGCGGCCCTTGGGCAGGCCGCCCACGCCCAGCGCGATGTCGAGGCCCAGCGAGCCGGTGGAAATCGCTTCCACCTGCATCGCTTCCTTCTGGCCCAGCCGCATGGCCGACCCCTTGCCAAATGCGCGGTCAATCTGCGCGAGAGCTGCGTCCAGAGCCTTCTGACGGTCCACCTTGGATTCCTCTACCAGTTTCAGACTTGCAGCCATGACACGGCCCCCTTCCGGTTAACAAGAGTTGCGATCAACTTTCCAACTGGAATGCGTTGTATCTGCTTTGTTCTACAAGAACAAGGGGGGAACACGATTTTATCGGAGAGGCCGGAAACCCGCAGAAACCGGCGCTAACGCGCTGTTGCGGGGCGCATTTCCCATTCCACCGTGCGCGTCCCGTTGGCCGGAACGGTGACTTCGGTGATTCGCTCGCCATCCTTCAAGCTTCCATCCCCACCGCGATAGGCCCATTCCGCAGGGGCACCCTGTTGCAGCCGCACGGTAACGGGATGCGGATTGGCATTGGTGAGCGCGGCGCGCATCCGCGTCCAACCGCCCTTTTCGTCATGCGGATCGTGCGCGGTCAAGCGGGTGCACTGGTGCAGCACCTGCGCGGATGACCCGACGGAAAATTCCACATCCTGCCCGCTGGCATAATCGCGGAGGTTCTCCTCGCCCACCAGCAGGTCGCCGCCCGCTGCCGGTTCGAAAAGCGCGAGGGGGCCGGACGGCAAGGCCACACCAAGCCCGTGCGCACGATCATTCACGGTGGAAAACCGGATCAGCGTTTCGCCAAAACCGCTCGTCTCGCCCCATGGCCGACAGGACACTTCATAGACATAGCGACCCCGCACCTCCCCCCGGTCGAGGAAAGCGATCTGCTTCAGCCCTTGGGCCGCCACGGTGACCTGTCCGGGCACACGGTAGAGTTTGAGATCGCCCAATTGCTCCTCTGTGGCCAGAATCCCGATGTCTTGCGCCGTGATGCTGTCCACGAACGTCGCTTCCATCCGCATCATCATCAGCTCGGGGGGCCGTGACGGAAGCGCGACCCCGCCGTCGCTGTCATAGGATGGCACAGGTGAACCCGCCGCCGTGCTGCCGAGCGGATAGCAGGTCAGTTGCAGCGGCTGCGCTTCGGGCGGCTCGCTCAATTCTTCAAAGTCGCTCACCACGTTCAGCGTGCCGGCCACCGCCATCAGTTCCGCGTTTTCAAAACCTTGCGCGTTATCATTGAGGATTGTCAGCCAGCTCATCAACCGCAGCCGCACATCATCGCTACCGCGACCCTGTTGCAAGGTGGCAACGTAATTGGCCTGCCAGTCAAACCCCCAGGCAAGGTAAGTGAGCGTGACGGTGTAGGTTCCCCCCGCCTCGTCACGCGTATCGATCGAAAATACAGGCTGCGCCGACAGTCCCGCAGGCGCGCGGTCGAAGGACAGGCGTTCGGGCAGGCCGGCACAGCGCACCGCTTCGAAGCCCTGTTCCGTTTGCAGCACCAGCCCGCCATCGGCACGGGTGCGGATCACGGCGGTTTCGGCTACCTCCTCCCCGGTGGCCGGATTGGTGCGGGTGATGCGCACACGATTGCCCAGCGTCCCGTCCACCAAAGCGGCAGGGCTGAGCAAATTGGCGTTGCGGTTCTTCTCGATCGTGCCGCCGGGAAGGCCGGTGACGATGGCGGATACGGCCACCATCCCTTCGGCCACCCCTTCAAAGCGGATCGTCGATTCACCCGGTGGCAGGGTGACTGTGCGGGTTTCGGAAATCATCGCGAAGCCTTCGGGCCAATTGCGATACATCGCCCGCCCTTCACCCCTGTTGGGGTCGCGGTAGACGGTGACGGCCAGCGCCTGCGGGGCGGAGGCATCCACGGAAGCGCGCTGCTGCGCGGCGGCGGGGTTAACCAAGAGGGCAAGAAGCAGCCCCACCCCCAGCCCCTCCCGCAGACAGGAGGGGAGTTTGTCACGCTTCATTTTCCCTTCCCCCTGCGGAAGGGGGTGGGGACGAGTGGGCAGCACGACCACCGGCCGCGCTCTCAATACTTTGTCTGATAGGTGACGCGCACCACGCGGCTGCCATTCGCGGGCACGCTGACGCGGTAGAGGCGATCGCCCGCGTTAAGCTGTTCGCCCGGCACATCTTCCGCCGTCACGCGGAAATCGCGTGCCCACCAGCCGTAATCGAGACCGCCCTGCGTCAATTCCACCTCGACCGCTTCGGGTTTGGCATTGGTGAAAGTATAACGCATCGTCGTCTGGTAATAATCGACAGCGCGCTCGACCTCGACTTCGCGCGTGACCTCGCCAGCAGTGAGGACGCGGAAACGCGCGCTGCGTTCATATTCGGCAGCGGTGATGCGGTTGCGGCTTTCGACCTCTGCCTGCACCAACACATCGAAGGCGTCGCCGGTGCGAAGCGAGAGCAGGCTGCCCATCGGCGTGTGGCCGATCTGGTTCTCGCCCACGAATTGCGGATTGCCCTGTGTGTCGCGCTGGTAAAAGCGCACCGTGCCTGCAGGCAGCGCATCGCCCAGTCCGCCTTCGCGGCTGGTCGAAAAGCTGATCGCGGCAGAGGCGTTGACCGGATTCGAATCGCTCACCAGCCAGCTGACCGCGCGCGAATAGACCCGCCGGGCCGGCACGGCCTGCACATCGAGAAAGCTGACCTGCTTGGTCTGGTTGTTGGCAATCGTGGTGCGGCCGGCGATGGGATACAGGTAAAAATCGCCCAGCCGTTCGCGATCCGCCGTCTCTGTGCCGGGGGCCACCATGTCGCGCCGGGGTTGCGGCGAATAGGATGGCTGCGCGAAGCCCCGGTTGGGATTGCCGGCCACCAGCAGCGTGTTCGCCTGATGGAAAGTGGTGCCGGTGGTGTTGGTCAGCGTCACCCAGCCCTGCATATCCACCGCGCCGCTCTGTTCGTTGAACAGCGCGACATAGTCGGCCGACCAGCTCAGCCCTTCGGTCAGATAGCGGATCGAAGCCGGGCGCGTGCCGCCGCGCGTGCTGTCGAGCGTGACCGAAAGCGTGGGCCGCGCGCGCAGATTGGCGGGAATCCGGTCGAAGATCACCCGCACGGGGAGGCCATCGTCGCGCAGCACCTCGATCCGGCCGTTCACGCGGATAACGACCCCGCCCATGACCGAAAGCACTTCGGCACGGCTGGTGGTTTCTGCGCCGGTCGCCGGATTGGTGCGGATAAGCGTGACTTCCTGCCCCACCGCCTTTTCCATCAGCTTTTGCGGGGTGAGCAGATCGAAATCGAAATTCTGCTCCACAATGCCGGTATTGGGAGCGTTGAAGCTGAGCGTTTCGGGGCGGATCATGGCCGAAACATCGGGAAAAGGCACGACCGAACGGCCAGCCGCAATGTTCAATTGGCGCACATCCTGCACCAGACTCTGCCCGTTATTGTAAATCGTAACCGCGACATCGCCCTGCGCGGTTTGCTCCACCCCGGGATCGGCAAGGGTGGCGTCCTGCGCCCCTGCCTGCACCGCCAGTGCGCCGGTTGCAGCTGCGGCAAAAGCCAGCTTTCGAAGCATCATAATCCCATTTCCCCTCAACCCTTTAGCGCCTTCTTCGTATCCTATCATGACGCCTTACTGACTGGCAGATGAATGGCCCTGCCTCCATCATCCAGACGGAGTCAGCCGCCGCGGGCCTTGCCTGCCAGAATGCCTGCCACCTTGTCGGCGATTTGCTGCACGCTGAAGGGCTTGGGCATGAAATGCATCGCCTCGATATCAATCTGGTTGCGCAATTGCTCCTCGGCATAGCCGGACATGAACAGGATCGGCAGGCGCGGCTGCAATTTGCGGATCTCGCGCGCCATGGCGGGGCCATCCATCGCGGGCATCACCACATCGCTGACCACCAGGTCGAACTTCGCGCCGCCGCGCACCAGTTCCAGCCCTTCATCGCCGTCGGACGCGGTGACGATATCATAGCCTTGCCGCGCCAATGCGCGTTCGGCCACGGCGCGCACCATGTCCTCATCCTCGACCAGCAGGATGCGCCCGCCGCCCGACCAGTTGCGCGCCTCCTCCTCGATCTCGGCCCTTGCCAGCTCGTCCTCGGTCACATTGTGCACTGGCAGGTAGATGGTGAAGCGCGCACCCTTTACCTGCCCATCGGGCGCCTTGGCGTTGCTGGCAAAGATGAAACCGCCCGATTGCTTCACGATGCCATAAACCGTGGACAGGCCAAGGCCCGTGCCTTTGCCCACTTCCTTGGTGGTGAAGAAGGGCTCGAAAATCTTGCTCATCACCGCCGGCGGAATGCCGCCACCGGTATCCTCCGCCACCAGCACGGTGTAATCGCCCGCAGGCACGATCTCGCTGCCCATGCGGCGGATATCCTGCGCCGCCACCCGGCGCGTGCTAAATGTCAGCGTGCCGTTCGCGCCTTCGCCGCCGCCATTGGCCTGAATCGCATCGCGCGCATTGACGGCAAGGTTGATGATGACCTGTTCCAGTTGCCGCGGATCGGCGCGCACCGGGCCCAGATTGCGATCGTGATGCACCTTCAGCGTGATCTTCGCGCCCAGCAGCCGCTTGAGCAATTGCGACACTTCGGACAGGATATCGGGCAGTTGCAGCGTTTCGGGCTGCAAGGTCTGCTGGCGGCTGAAGGCCAGCAATTGCCGCGTCAGGCTGGCCGCGCGGTTTGAATTGGCCTTGATCTGCTGGATATCGTCATAGTCGCTGTCGCCCGGCGTGTGGCGCAGCAACATCAGGTCGCAATAGCCGATGATGGCGGTGAGCACATTGTTGAAATCATGCGCAACGCCGCCTGCCAGCTGGCCCACCGCCTGCATCTTGGTTGCCTGCGCGACCTGCCGCCTGAGGCGCGTTTCCTCGCTGGTGTCGGCCAGGCTGAGCAACACCGCCGCCTCGCCCAGCCCGCGAACCCCGGCAAGGCCGAGGCTGACAGGCTCGTCCGGTTCGCTGCGCAGGCGCACGGCAATATCGCCGCTATTGGCCGGCCCCTGCCCAAAACGGCGCACCGCATCGGACATCGCCGTCTTGTCGCGCGCAATGACCAGATCGGACGGGTAAGGCGGCAATGGCCTTCCTTCGATGCCTGCCGCGCGCATGAAGGCCGGGTTGGCGAACAGGAAATGCCCGTCGCGGTCGGTCATGGCGAGGCCGAGCGGCAATTGTTCGAGCAGGGCTTCGAGCTGCGGCGCCTGCCCGCCCTTGTCCCCGGCCAGCCCGCCCAGCGCGGTTCCCGCATCAAGAAGCAGCATCAGCACGGGTTCCTGCGTCGCCGCCTCGCTGCCGGGTGCAAATTCCTGCGGATCGGCCAAGGGCACGTGGATGAGAGTCTGCGCGGCCCCCTTTCGGCCCTCGCGGGCGTAATAGATGCGGTCGCGCTCATCCGTCAGCAACAGCGCGGCAAAGTCCATCCCCACCATACTGGCGCCATCGTCGCCCCCCGCCCGCCGGGCGAAGGCAGGATTGGCCGCCCGGACGGCACCATCGGCCCCCACCAGCGCAGCGGCGATCCCGGCAGCGCTCAGCATACGGCCAAAGGCGCCGGTCAGCTGCCGCGTGATCGCCAGCAGCGGTTCGTGCCGCAGGATCGCGGTAAAGCGCCAGATCAGGTAATCATCCGCCCGGCCGCTGCGCACCGCTTCGGCTGTCCACGAACGGTCCTCGGCAGTCAGCGTGGCGACTTCGCCGCTGCTCCCGTCGCGCCAGGCCGCGCGCGCCATGCGGGCCAGCAGTTCGGTAGACGGGGCATCGACCGGCAGGCGCGGCGGCGCAAAGGCGGATCCGAACCAGCTTTCATAGGCGGCATTGGCGCAGACAAGCCGGTTGGCGCGGTCGGTTATCGCCACGGCCACGCCCGGCTGCTCGATCGCGGCCACGGTAACGGTCCAATCGGGCACAGCCGGTTCGATCTGTGCGGATGGCATCGCCTGAAAGCGCGAGGCGGCAAAGACGATCAGCCCCAGCACAGTCAACCCGCCGGCAAAAGCCAGCGTCACCACCGGACTGCCGCTGACCAGCTGAATCGCGGCGATGCTGGCAAGCACGGCAGCGGCAACCGACAGCGAATCAGTCAGCGAGCTGGCGTTCGGCCGCGCACGGTTTGCGGATTTCGGGCCGTTCATTGCGTCGCCCCGTTGTGATGGTTCATTCGCTGCCGTCCGCTCATTCAGCGGGCTTTAGCACTTTCGTCCGCCCCGGTCGCCTGGTCCATTTGCGCGCCACCAGAAAACGCCACAGCACGCCGGACAGGAAGTAACCCAGCGCTGCGCTCACGATCGACAGCACGACAAAGCCGAACGCGGTGGCGCCCACGCCTTCGAGCACCTGGAACCAGCCAAAATCGCGCCAGCGGCCGCTGGAGATCTCTGCCGTGGCCGTGCCACCCGCCGCCGCATCCAGCTTGAGCATGAAGCGGCCGACCTTGTTGGCGATCACCAGCCAGAATGGCAGAGTGAAGGGGTTGGTCACAAAGGTGATGAGGGCTGCGACCGGCACATTGGCACGCAGCGGCAGGGCCAGAAAGGCGGCAAGAAAAATCTGCCCCAGCGGAATGATGAAGCCGGCAAACAGGCCAAGCGCCACCCCGCGCGGCACCGACCGGCGGGTGAAACGCCACAATTCCGAATGACCAAAGCGGTGGGCGATCGGCGCAAGATATTTGTTGCGCACCATCTCCTCGCGCGTCGGCATCTTCGGCCGCTGGCCCTTCAGCCATGTCTTGAGCTTGCCTGTCGCCATTAACCCTGTCGCCGCCTCGGGGCCGTCACATACACCTTTTGCGCCGCCAATATAGTGACGAATAGCGTCAGATCGACGAACAGGCGCTTAACAGCGGCCAGAGTGATTTGCCGTCCTGATTTTCCCGGCTGGAGCCTGCCGGCAGATTTTCAGAATTCAGGACTTTTCGCGCATCAGCCGCGCCTTGTCGCGCTTCCAGTCGCGCTCCTTGATGCTGGCGCGCTTGTCGTGCGTCTGCTTGCCCTTGGCCAGCGCCAGTTCCACTTTCGCCCGCCCGCGCGAATTGAAGTAGACCGACAGCGGCACCAGCGTCATGCCCTTGCGCTCCACAGCGCCCAGCATCTTGTCGATCTCACGCTCGTGGAGCAGCAGCTTGCGCATCCGCTTGGGTTCGTGATTCAGGCGGTTGCCGTGGCTGTATTCGGGGATATTGGCGTTGATAAGCCACACCTGCCCGTCGCGCACTTCGGCATAGCTTTCGGCAATCGTGCCCTCGCCGCCGCGCAGGCTCTTCACCTCGGTTCCGGTCAGCGCCAGCCCTGCCTCGAACACATCCTCGATCGTGTAGTTGAACCGCGCCTTGCGGTTTTCCGCGACGATCTTCTTCTTGTCGAATGTGACGGGTTTGGGGCGAGCCATGGTGGCGGGCGATGTAGGCGTTCTGCGCGCAAATGCAAATCGCGGTGACTAGACCAGCCCCAGCCCCTCCATCGCCGCATCCACAGCCGCCTTCGCGGCGTCTGAACAGGCGACGAGCGGCAGGCGCACTTCGGGCGAAAACCAGTCGTGCAGTCGGCTGAGCGCATATTTGGCCGGCGCAGGGCTGGCATCGGCAAACATCGCACGGTGCAGCGGATAGAGCCGCTCGTTCAGCTCTCGCGCGGTTTCGTAATCGCCCGCCAGCGCGGCAGCGTGGAAATCGGCGCACAGGCGCGGCGCGACATTGGCCGTCACCGAAATGCAGCCGCGCTGCCCCAGCACATAGCCTGCCAGCGCCAGCGGATCATCACCGGAAAGCTGATTGAAATCCGGCCCTGCTCCCATGCGGTGCGTCACCACGCGGCTCAGATCGCCGCTCGCATCCTTGATGCTGACGATGCGGTCCGGAAAGCGGCGGTGCAGTTCGATCACCGTATCGGGCAGCAGATCGGTCACCGTGCGGCCCGGCACGTTATAAAGCACGATCGGCAATTCGCTGCGTTCGGCCAGATAGCTGTAATGCGCCAGCAACCCCGCCTGGCTGGGCCGGTTGTAATAAGGTGCGACCAGCAGCACCGCATCCGCGCCCGCGATCTGCGCTTCCTTGATGTGCCACAGCGCGGTTTGCGTATCATTGCTGCCCGCGCCGGCAATCACCGGCACGCGGCCGGCGGCGGCTTGCGCACAGGCGCGGATGATCGCGTGATGCTCGTCATTGTCGATTGTGGCGGATTCACCCGTCGTGCCGCAGGGAACCAGCGCAGAAGAGCCATTTTCGATCTGCCAGTCGACAAAGCGGCGAAACGCCTCCTCGTCAAACGCTCCGTCGCGAAAAGGAGTCGCCAAAGCGGGAATCGAGCCTGAGAACATGGTCATACCTCTTGCAATGTCCCGGCAAAAACGGGACTCATGGGCGGGCCGGTGCGATTGCGCCCACCGCGTTCAGGGCCTGATAAGGAGGAGGCCGCCAGAATGTCCAGCATGACTCGTGCCCCTTTCCTTGCTTTTGCACCCGTTCTCGTCCTGGTCGGCGCAGCCGCGCTGCCCGCAGCAGCAGGCGCGCAGGATGCGGCCGAGTGGGACAATGCCCGCGCCAGCCTGGTGGCACAGGGGCCGGGGCCGATGGCGGGGGAAATCAATCGCTGGCAGGCGCTTTACGAGGATCGCAGCGCGCAATTGCCGTTCGAACGCTATTCCAGCTTCCTGCGCGCCAATCCCGGCTTTCCGGATGAAACCACGCTGCGCACCCGCGCCGAACAGCGCCTTATGCGCGAATTCGTGAGCAATGAGGCGCTGCTGGCCTATTTCGACCGTTTTCCGCCGCTGGGCAATTTCGCCAAGGCGCATTACGCGCTGGCGTTGGCCGGGCGCGATGCGGAGAGCGCGGCCAATCTGGCGCGCGAGGCGTGGCGCGGCGGGGAAATGAGCGAAGTGGCCGAGGCCACCATCGCAGCTACCTATGGGCAGAATTTCACGCCCGACGATCAGGATGCGCGGATGGATGCGCTGCTCTGGCAACGTGATGCCGCTGCCGCTGCGCGCCAGATCGCGCGCACCAGTGATGCACGGCGCGGCGTATTCCAGGTGCGGCTGGCGATTCTTCAGGGCGGTGACGGAGCGACTGGCGATCCGGCAGCGCTGACCGATCCGGGCTATCTCTACAACCGTTCGCGTGAACTGCGGCAAAAGGGCCGGCAGGGCGAAGCGATTGCGCTGCTCGCCAACCGCGCACCGCTGGCCGCGCGCCCGCGCGATCCTGCCGCCTGGGTGGGGGAACTCCTCGCCGTGGCGCGGCTGGCCGACAACCGCAATGCGGTGCGGATTGCAGCAAGCGTGGACGATGCCTTCGCGCCGGACGAGGATATCTCGCAAGGTTCGTTCCGCCTGCGTGATGACTACACCTCGCTGATGTGGCTGGGCGGCACCAAGGCGCTGTGGGAACAGGGCGATGCCGCCCGCGCCGCGCCGCTGTTCTACCGCTATGGTGCGGCCGCGCGGACGCCGCAGACCCGGTCCAAGGGCTTTTGGTGGGCCGCCCATGCCGCCGCTCGCGCCGGGGACAGCGCCGGGGCCACCCGCTATTATGAAATGGCCGCGCAATATGCGGACCGCTTCTATGGCCAGTTGGCGCTGGAGGCGCTGGGTCGTCCCATGCCCACTTTCGCCGCCATGCCCGAAGCCGCGATTTCGGACGAGGCGCGCGCCGCGTTCCGTGCGCAGCCGATCACCCGCGCCGTGGCCGAAGTGGCGCGCGATGCGCCGTGGAGCGTGGGCATCCGTTTCTACCGCGCCATTGCCGAACAGGCCGAAGGGGTGGAAGGCCACCTGCTGGTGGCAGAATTGGCGCGCGAAATCGGCCGCCGTGATCTGGCGGTAAACCTTGCCGATGCCGCCGGTGCGGACGGGCTGGACGGATTTACCGCGATCGGCTTCCCCCGCCTGCAACATCCGCCGGGTACCTATTTCACCATGATCCACGCCATCGCGCGGCAGGAAAGCCAGTTTGCCCAGAACGCGATCAGCCATGCCGGCGCAAGGGGCCTCATGCAGTTCATGCCTGCTACCGCGCAGGAGGAATCGCGCCGCGCCAATTTGTCCTATTCGGCCAGCCGGTTGATCGACGATCCAACCTATTCGATGCAGATCGGATCGAACCATATCGAGCGGCTCTTGCGCACCTATAACGGATCCTACCCGCTCGCGGCGGCGGCCTATAATGCCGGGCCGGGCAATGTGAACCGCTGGCTGCGCGAGAACGGCGATCCGCGCACCGGGGCGATCAGCTGGGTCGAATGGATCGAGAAGATCGGCTTTTCCGAAACGCGCACCTATGTGCACCGGGTGCTGGAAAACGCGGTGGTGTACGAGCATCTCTACCCCGACCAGTCGAACGGGCGCAGCCGCCGCATCAACCAGTTCCTGCGCTGATCGCCGCTGCATGACCTTTACCCTTTCGGCCTTTCGCGATTCGCCAGACAGGGGGCGCGGTCTGGCACGCGATATGCGCGTGCGCTGGGCGCTGGAAGAGCTGGAATTGCCGTATGAAGAGCGGCTGCTGACCTTTGCTGAACTGGAAAAGAATGCGCATCTGGAGCGCAACCCCTTTGGCCAGATTCCCACGTTGGAATGCGATGGCGGCCTGGTGCTGTTTGAATCGGGCGCAATCGTGCTGCATCTGGCAAGCGAAAGGCCCGGCTTGCTGCCCGCAGACGCGGACGCCCGCGCCCGAGCAATCGCGTGGATGTTTGCTGCGCTGAACACGGTGGAACCGCCTATCTGGGAACGCGCCATGGCGCAGATGACCGAAGCGGGCGAACCATGGCACACGGCACGGCTTCCCATGCTGACTGAACGCGTGCGCCGGCGGCTTCGCCAGCTTGCCGCCCATTTGGACGCGAAAGTCTGGCTTGATGGCGCTTTTAGCGCAGGTGACCTGTTGATGGTGTCGGTGCTTATGCGGATTGAAGGGTCAGACCTGCTCGACGCCGAACCGGCGCTTGCCGCTTATCTGGCGCGCGGAAAGGCACGTCCCGCCTTCCAGCGGGCATTCGCCGCGCAATATGCGGTGTTCGAACAATCGCGCAGCGGCTAGAACCCGGCCATGTCCTCTGATGCCAAAACCAACCCGATCACGCCCGCCGGCCTTGCCGCGCTGAAGGCGCGGTATGACCACCTGCTTGGCACCGAACGCCCCGCAATCGTCGAAATCGTCAGCTGGGCGGCGGGCAATGGCGACCGCAGCGAGAACGGCGATTACCTCTATGGCCGCAAGCGGATGCGGGAGATTGATCGCGAACTGGCGCATCTGGCGCGCCGGATGAAAGCGGCCAAGGTGATCGACCCCGCCGCGCAAGTCGACCGCAGCCGCGTCTGGTTCGGCGCCACGGTGACGCTGGCGGACGAGGACGACAACCAGCGCCAGATCACGCTGGTGGGCGATGACGAGCAGGATGCTTCTGCCGACCGCATCGGCTGGAGCGCGCCGATTGCGCGCGCGTTGCGCGGCGCAGGCGTGGGCGATCTGCGCACGGTGCGCCTGCCCGGCGGCGAGAAGGAATGGGAAGTGGTCGCCATCACCTACCCCGAAAGGGTGCCCGCCTGATGGCCGAAGTGGTCAATCTGCGTCTCGCCCGCAAGGCAAAGGCCCGCGCCGACAAGGCCCGCTCGGCAGAGGCCAACCGCGCGTCCCACGGTGAAACCAAGGCGGCCAAATCCGCGCGATTAGCCGATGCGAAGCGCACCGCCGCGCTGCTGGATGGCGCGAAAAGGGAGCGCGACTGATGCGCAGCACCTACGCCGAGGCGAGCGTGCGGCTCTATTTTCTCGACAGCGAAGCCGAGGGTGGCGGCGCGCATACGCTGTTCTACGGCCCGCTGTCCGAAGCCATGCGCTTGGCCGAGCAGCAGCCCGAAGAGGTGCAGGCCGGCCTGTTCCTTGCCACCGACAACGATGTGGTTGCATGGCTTGACCTGATCGGGGAAGCGGAGTGACCTTCCGCCCCCTCGCCCTTCCTCTCATGGCCCCAGCCCTTGTTCTCTCGCTGATCGCCGCGCCGGCTCTGGCGCGCGACAGCCTTGGCGTGTTCGGCCAATGGGGCGCGTTCCGCGATCCGGAAGTGCCGCGCTGTTACGCCATCGCGCAGGCCGAAGGCGACACCGCGCAAGGCGGCACCGGCTTTGCCACGGTCAGCCACTGGCCCGACCGGCAGGTGCGTGGACAGGTGCATATTCGCCTCTCGCGCGCGATCACAGGCCAAGAGGCAGCGCGGCTGGTGGTAAGCGGCGAGCGGTTCGAACTTGCCGGATCGGGCCGCGATGTCTTTGCCGCAGACCGGCAGATGGACGCGCGCATCGTGGCCGCCATGCGCTCAGCCCGCAGCATGACGGTCAGCGCGCGCGACCGGCAGGGCCGGCTGTTCACCGATCGCTATGCGCTGGACGGCGCGGCCACCGCGATTGACGCGGCAACGGTGGGTTGCGCGCGCACTGGCTAAGGGCCGCGCTTTGCGTTATAGGGCCGCGCAATCATGCCAGACACTGCCCTCATGCCGATCCCCGGACAGATCGATCCGGTTCCGCTCCCGCGCGACATCACCCCGCGCGAAGATGGCCGCATCGACCTCATCGGTCTGCCGAAAAAGCGCATCGCCGAACTGTTCGAAGCCGCCGGCCTCGATGCCAAGGCGGCCAGATTGCGCGCCAAGCAGGTGTTCCACTGGCTCTACCACCGCGGCGTCACCGATTTCGAGGCAATGACCGATATCGCCAAGGCCATGCGGCCGTGGCTGGCGGAACGCTTTGTCATTGGCCGGCCGCAGATCGTGGAGGCGCAGCATTCGGTGGACGGCACGCGCAAATGGCTGCTGCGCACCGATGACGGGCATGATTACGAGATGGTGTTCATCCCCGATGCGGATCGCGGCACGCTGTGCGTGTCCAGTCAGGTGGGCTGCACGCTCAATTGCCGGTTCTGCCACACCGGCACGATGCGCCTTGTCCGCAATCTGACGCCGGGCGAGATCGTGGGCCAGGTGATGCTGGCGCGCGATGCGCTGGGCGAATGGCCCAAGGGGCGGATGGACTTCGTGGTTGCCGAGGATGAAGGTGAGGAGGCATCCGAATACACCTCTGACGGTCGCCTGCTCACCAATATCGTCATGATGGGCATGGGTGAACCGCTGTACAATTTCGACAATGTGAAGGGCGCGCTGCAACTGGTGATGGACGGCGATGGGCTTGCATTGTCCAAGCGGCGTATCACGCTGTCCACCAGCGGCGTGGTGCCGATGATGGCGCGCTGCGGCGAGGAGATCGGCGTGAACCTTGCCGTGTCGCTGCACGCGGTCACCAAGGAAATCCGCGACGAGATCGTGCCGATCAACCGCAAATACGGGATCGAGGAATTGCTGGCTGCCTGCGCCGCCTATCCCGGTGCCTCTAATGCGCGGCGCATCACCTTCGAATATGTAATGCTGAAGGACAAGAACGACAGCGACGCCGATGCGCGCGAACTCGTGCGCCTGATCCGGCACTACAAGCTGCCTGCCAAGGTGAACCTGATCCCGTTCAACCCCTGGCCCAGCGCGCCCTATGAATGTTCCACGCCTGAACGGGTCAAGCGCTTCTCCGATATCGTGTTCGAAGCGGGCATTTCCGCACCGGTGCGCACCCCGCGCGGGCGCGATATCGATGCCGCCTGCGGCCAGCTAAAAACCAGTGCCGAACGCAAGAGCCGCGCTGAACTCGACCGGTTGGCCGAGGAAAAGCAGGCGGCTTTAGGGTAGCTGCGCCCCCGCAGCCACCATGCTGCATTGCCCGCCAATCCAGACTTGCCCGTTTTCATCCTGCTCGCACAGCACGCGCCCGTCCGCGCCGGTCAACTGCCCCTGCGCGGCAACATAGCGGCCCTTGACCAATCCGCTGGCGAACAGGTGCATGGCAAGCCCGGCATTGAAACTGCCTGTCACAGGGTCTTCGACCACCTGCCCGTGCTGATTGGCGAAAAAGGCGCGCACTTCCCAATCCACGCCCGATCCCGGTGCACCCGGTGCGGCAAGGCCAATGTCGGTGCCCGATGGCGCGCGCGCCTTGGGGACCGCCGCCAGCACCTCTTCGGCGGAAGCGAGCCGCAGCAATTGCCAATTGGGGCCGTTGGCAATGTGCACTGCCTCCACAATCTGCGCAGGATCAACCCCGGCGATGCGCGCGGCTTCGTCCCGCTCCGGCGCACCGAGCGGGCCGTAGCGGGTCATCGGCGGCGCGGCGAAGGCGAGCGTGTCGCCATCGACGCGCACCTCCACCAGCCCCGCCCCGCATTGCTGCACCACCACGCCGCCGCGCTGGGGTGTTCCCCCGGCGGCAAGCCATGCATAGGCGCTGCCCAATGTCGGATGCCCGGCAAAGGGCAATTCGCCGGCGGGGTAGAAGATTCGCACACGGTAATCCGCCTCAGGCTCTGTCGGTGGCAGCAGGAAGGTCGTTTCCGAAAAGCCGAGCCACTGCGTCAGGCGCAGCATGGTCGGCGCATCCATCCCTTGCGCAGCGTGCACCACGGCCAGCGGATTGCCGCTGAGCGCGCCATTGCCAAAGACATCCACCAGATCGAGCTGCATCGCGCGCCTTTCCAATCCTGCTTGCACCCGACCAGGCAAGGTTCCATTCTCACCCGGCATGAGCGACCCCGATACCCTCGCCTTCTACAACCGCGAAGCGCCGCGTTACACCATCAGCGGGCGCGATGGCCCTTCGCGCGATCTGGATGCCTTTCTGGCCCGGCTTGATCCCGGCGCGCGGATTCTGGAACTGGGCTGCGGGGCGGGCAAGGATGCCGAGCATATGATAAAGCGCGGCTTTGTCGTGGTGCCGACCGATGGTTCCCGCGCGATGGCAAAGCGGGCGGAGGAACGCCTCGGCATACCGGTGCAGGTGCTCAGCTTCGACCAGCTGGATGCAGTGGAAGAATATGACGCGGTCTGGTGCCATGCCTCCATCCACCACCAGCCGGGCGCGGGCCTGCCCGATGTGCTGGCCCGCATTGCCCGCGCGCTGAAGCCCGGCGGCTGGCACTTTGCCAATTTCAAGCTGGGTGATGGCGATGCGCGCGATATGTTCGGCCGCCTCTACAATTTCCCCACAGCAGACGCCTTGCGCGCCGCCTACCTCGCCGTGCCCGGCTGGCGAATCGGTGAAGCACGCACCTATCAGGATGGCGGGCTGGACAAGGTGCTGCGCGACTGGATGGCAGTGACTATGCAGAAGGATCCTGCGTGAACCCTATCGTCCAAGCAATCTGTGCCGGACAGCCGGCCCCCTTTCGCGGCGAGGAAGCGAGCGCGATTGCCAAACAGCCGCTGGATGGCCCGGCACGGATCACGCCGACAGGTGTCGCAGGCGATGCACAGGCCGACCGCAAGCACCATGGCGGGCCCGACATGGCGCTGCATCTCTACCCCCTCGACCACATGGCCTTCTGGCGCGGGGAGCTGGGCGATCATCCCCTGCTGGCCGAACCGGGCAGCTTTGGCAGCAATATTGCCGTGCACGGGCAGGACGAAATGCAGGTGCATATCGGCGACCGCTTTCGCCTCGGCACCGCGCTGATCGAGGTGAGCCAGCCGCGCCAGCCCTGCTGGAAGATTGCGCACCGCTTTGGCGAACCCAAAATGGTGCGCCGAATCGTGCAAACCGCACGTTGTGGCTGGTATTTCCGGGTGCTGGAGGAAGGCACGGCGCAGGCGGGCGATGTGCTGCAATGTGTGCAGCAGGGACAGGGCACCATGACAGTCGCGCGCTGCTTTGGCGCCATCTGGGGCCATCCGCGACAGGATCGCGCCGACACGCTGCGCGCGATCGTGGCCCTGCCTGCACTGGCGGACAAGTTGCGCGGACAGGTCGCGGATATTCTGGCCGGCCGCTGACGCTTCGTCGCGTCCACGAAACGGCCTGTCCTGCCTTTCAAAAGACAACAATCCGTTCAGCTTAGGTTGGGGAACAATGAACGAGAACGGGCATTGCCACTCATATCCAGACGGCAACGAAAGGACCGAACAATGCGCAAGACCATTCTCACATTCGCCGCCGCGATGCTGGCGATCCCGGCTGCGCCCGCCATGGCTGGTCCGCCCAGCTGGGCTCCGGCGCACGGCTACCGCGACAACCATCCGCAGGCGCAGTATTACCATGTTGCCGATCGGCGCGATTACCGCCGCGACAACCGCCGCATCTACGATGACCGCGGCCGGTATGTCGAGCCGCGCCGCGTCACCCGGCAGGATCGCATCTGGCGCGGCAATGATGGCCGCTATTACTGCCAGCGCAGCAACGGCACCACCGGCCTGATCGTGGGTGCGGCCGGCGGCGCACTGGTTGGCCGGGCGATTGACACGCGGGGCGAGCGCGCCACGGGCACGATCCTGGGCGCAGCGCTGGGCGGCCTGCTGGGACGCGAGATCGATCGCGGTGAAGCGCGCTGCCGGTAAGGCCAATTGCGGCCGCGCGGGCAAATCCGCCCTCAAAGGCCACAAAATCGCTGCAATTCCGGGGCACAAGGGCCCGGATGGCGCGACAGCCACCGTCCCGCTCCCCCTTCGCGGGACAAGCGATGCCGTCCTTCCTTGCAGCGGAAGGGCGGCATTGTTGCTTTGGGCACAACCGCCTTTGTGAGGCATGGCCAAGCCTTGCCCGATCCGTTATGGACAAAGTCAACAGGCCGCAGCGCCCCTATGTGCCATCCGGGAGAGCCCCATGATCGAAACCGCACTGGTTTCCTGCGACGACCATCTCGACCTGAATATGCTGCCTGCCGATGTGTGGACGCAGCGCATGGCATCCAGCTGGGGCGAACGCACTCCGCGCCCGATGGAGCAGGAAAACGGCAGCGCGCTGTGGATGGCAGATGGGCAAAGCTGGGGCTTCTGGTCGGGCCGTCCTTTCCCTTTCACGGGGCCGAAGCCGATCCATACTGCCTATGATCGCGGCGGGATTGAAGATCTCTCCGAACTGCGCGCAGGCCACCCGCATTTGCGCCTTGCCGATATGGACCGCGATCAGGTGTGGGCGCACGTGATCTTTGGCCCCGTTACCTCCATCGTCACCCCGGACGATGCGTTCATGCGCGCCTGCTATGCTGCCTATAACGACTGGCTTTACGAGGATTTCTGCACCGCCGCGCCCGACCGGTTGCTGGGCGTCGCCATGTTGCCCCCGCATCCCGAAGCCGCGCTGGCAGAGCTGGAGCGTCTGGCCAAGGGCGGCAAATGCCGGCAGGCCAACCTCCAGATCGCTGTGTGCGAGCCGCGCCTTGAGGATGCACGATGGAACCCCTTGTGGCGGCTGCTGGAGGAAAGCGGCATTGTGCTGTCCTTCCATGTCACCGTGTTCCCCGGCGTGACCAAAGCATTCGACAAGTACAAGGGATCGCCCGGCGCGACCTTCCTGCACGCCAAGATGTTTATCGAGCAGTTCCTCGATCCGTTTGTCGATCTGTTCGCCTGGGGCATTCTGGAACGGCATCCCGACCTGAAGATCGTGATTGCCGAATGCGGCGCAGGGTGGGTTCCATGGGTGGTGGAGGAACTGGATTACCGCCACCATCGCCTGTGGGAATGCGCCGATTACTGGGACGACAAGGGCGGCATCCCGCACCAGATGAAGCCGTCCGAACTGTTCAAGCGGCAGGTTTACGGCACCTTCCAGCAAAGCGCGACGACGATGGCGCTTACCGATTTCTGGGGGCCGGAGAACCTGCTCTGGGCCAGTGATTATCCGCATCCCGACAGCATCTGGCCCAACTCCGTCGCCAAGATCGCGGAGCATATGGGGCATATGCCCGCCGATCAGGTGCGCGGCATCGTCGGTGGCAATGCAGCAAAGCTTTACGGGCTGGATCTGGCCAAAGCCACGGTCCGCGCCAAGCTGCCCATCGGCAAGGATCGCGCGGCGGCCTAGGTTGTTGCTAGCCCGCTTCGTGCGCGGGCATGGGCAGCACCCGGCCCAGCAGTGGCAAAGCGATCATGGCCGCGCCTGACGCGGCCAGCGCCGTGCCGACGCCGAAATCCTGCGCGACATGGCCCCACAGCCAGCTTCCCAACGCCAGACCGCCAAAGGTGAGCGCGCTGGCCATGGCGACAATGCGGCCCACCGCGTGGCGCGGCGCCCATAATTGGCTGGAGACCGAAAAGCCCGACAGCGCCTGCACCCAGCCTGCACCGGCCACCACCAGCAGCGCCAGCATCACGGCCAGCCCCGGTTGCGCCGCCACGCCAAGGCACGCCGCGCCATAGACCAGCCCCGCGCCGCCGGTAATCGCCTCTGCCGAAAGGCGCTGGCGCAGCCATGTCGCACTGGCCGCGCCGATCACCGCGCCCAGCCCCAGCGCGCCCAGCAGAATGCCATAAGTCGACGCTCCCCGCCCGAGCATCTGTGCCGCGACCAGCGGCATCAGCGCCCAGGCGGCAGCGCCCGCCAGCGTGAACAGAGATGCGCGGGCGAGGATCGTGCGGATCTCACGCGACTGCGCGGCAGCGCGCAGGCCTTCGCCTATCATCGCAGCCAGGTTGAGCCGCGTTTCAGGAGGCGGGGAACTTCCGCGCCATCTGATGTAGAGAGCCAGTGCGGCGACATAGAAGACCGCAGCCCCGCCAAAGGCCGCCTGCGCCCCGCCCGCGCTCACTATCGCACCACCCAGTGCCGGGCCAATCGCACGTGCAGCATTGAATATCAGGATGTTGAGCGCCACAGCTGCCGCCAGTTCTGCGCCGGGAACCACGCTGCGGATCGATGCACCCATGGCGGGGCCAAAGCAGGCCGCGCTGCAGGCGATCACCCCGGTCAAGACGATCACCGGCGCGGCCCTCGCCATGCCCAGCCCTGTCAAGGCGATCAGCAACGCGCATCCCGCCAGCATGGTAAGGTGTGCACCGATGATGATACGCCGCTTGTCATGCATATCCGCCCATGCGCCTGCGGGCAGCGCCAGCAGCAGGATCGGCAGGTTGAGCGCGGTCTGCACCAGTGCCACGACATCAGCAGGTGCGCCGCTGGCGGTCAGATGCCAGGCTGCCCCAACGCCTTCCACCGAATGGCCCAGATTGGTCAGCAGCACCCCGCCCATCATCAGCGCAAAGGCGCCGTGGCGAAGCGGGGCAAAGCTGCGGGGCCAAGGGGACGTCATCGTCGCCGATCTGCGCCTACCCCATCGCCAAGGCAAGCGCGATTGATTGCTTGTGTTAAGTATCCTTTTGGGATACCTCTGCGCCCATGCACAAGGCCGGTCAGAAAATCCGCGCCTGGCGCGAAGGCCAGGTGCCGCCCCTTTCGGCGGAGGAATTCGGCGCGGTTTACGGCGCGCCCGATGGCTGGCCCAGCCGCACCGTCTATGGCTGGGAAGTCAAAGGCAAAATCCCCCGCCCGCCTGTTCAACGCCGCCTTGCCCAACTGGGCATTTGCGATCCGGCCGACTGGCTGGAGCCCGCTCCGCCCGCGACTCCCTCCTTTCTGGATGATGATCCTGCCATGACCCCTGCCGCCCAAGGGCCCGCCACCCACCCCTTTTTCGCGCTGCATACGCACGGCTTTGTCCGCGTGGCGACCAGCACGCCCGATGTGCGCACCGCCGATATCGCCTTCAACCGCGACGCGATCCTGGCCGAGGCGCGCCGGGCGCATGACGCCCATGTCGATTTGCTCGTCTATCCGGAAATGTGCCTGTCCTCCTACATCCTCGATGATCTGGTGATGCAGACCGCCTTTCTGGAAAAGGTGCAGGCCGCGCTTGCCGAGATTGCCGAGGCGAGCCGCGATCTGACGCCGGTTCTGGTGATCGGCGCGCCGCTGATGGCGCAGGGCCAGCTTTACAATTGCGCGGTGGTGATCGCGGCGGGCGAAATTGTAGGCGCTGTGCCCAAGAGCTTCCTGCCCAATTACCGCGAATTTTACGAGAAGCGCTGGTTCGCGCATGGCCGCAATGTGAAGGGCGCGACCATGCACGCGGCGGGGCGCAGCTTCCCCTTCGGCACCGATCTGATCTTCCAGAGCAGCGCGATTGCCGATTTCCGCCTGCATATCGAGATTTGCGAGGATATGTGGAGCCCGGCCCCGCCTTCCATCGAAGGCACGCTGGCAGGCGCCACGGTGTGCGCCAATCTGTCCGCATCGAACATCGTGATCGGCAAGGCGGACAAGCGGCATCTGCTGGCGCGCGCCCATTCGGCGCGCACCTCTTGCGCCTATGTCTATTCCGCCGCCGGGCACGGGGAAAGCACCACCGATCACGCGTGGGACGGGCAAGGCTTCATCTACGAGCTGGGAAGCCTGCTGGCGGAAAGCGAGCGCTTTGCCCTGCATCCCGAACTGGCGGTGGCGGATGTCGATTGCACCGCAATCATGGGCGACCGCATCCGCAACAAGACCTTTGACGATGCAATAGAAACGGCAGGACGCCCGGCCGACCGCTTCCGCACCGTCGCGCTGGTGCACCATCCGATGCGCGGCAATATCGGACTTTGCCGCCCGCTCGCCCGCTTCCCCTTCGTGCCCGCACGCCAGCACAGGCTGGACGAGGATTGCTATGAAGCGTTCAACATCCAGGTCGACGGCCTGATGCGGCGGATGGAGGCGACCAAGCCGGAAAGTCTGGTGATCGGCATATCGGGCGGGCTGGATTCCACCCATGCGCTGATCGTGGCGGCCAAATGCTGCGACCGGCTCGGCCTGCCGCGCACGATGATCCGCGGCTATACCATGCCCGGCTTCGGCACCACCGATCACACCAAGGGCAATGCGTGGAAGCTGATGCAGGCGTTCGGCATCACGGCGGAAGAGATCGACATCCGCCCTGCCGCCACGCTGATGCTGCGCGATATCGGCCACGCCTTTGCCGATGGCGAGCCCGTGTATGACCTCACCTTCGAGAACGTGCAGGCGGGCCTGCGCACCGATTACCTTTTCCGCCTTGCCAGCCAGCACAAGGGCTTTGTGATCGGCACGGGCGATTTGTCCGAACTGGCGCTGGGCTGGTGCACTTACGGTGTTGGCGATCATATGAGCCATTACGCGGTGAATGCGGGCGTCCCCAAGACGCTTATCCAGCATCTCATCCGCTGGGCGATCCGGTCGGAACAGTTCAGCCATGATACCGATGCCGTGCTGCAGGCCATTGTCGATACCGAGATCAGCCCCGAACTGGTGCCGGTGGGGGCCGATGGCGCGGTGCAGAGCACCGAGGGCACCGTTGGCCCCTATGCGCTCAACGACTTTTTCCTGCATCACATCATGCGCTGGGGGCAGAAACCGTCCAAGGTCGCTTTCCTCGCCTGGCACGCCTGGCGCGATGCGGCGGCAGGGGAATGGCCGCCATTCTTCCCCGAGAGCGAACGCACAGAGTATGAATTGCGAACCATCCGCCTCTGGCTGGAAAAGTTCCTGTGGCGCTTTTTCCAGACCACGCAGTTCAAACGCAGCGCGATACCCAACGGCCCCAAGGTGTCGAGCGGCGGCGCGCTGTCCCCGCGCGGAGACTGGCGCGCGCCCAGCGATGCCGTGGCCGCCGTATGGCTGGAGGAACTGAGTGCCAATGTGCCAGACAGCACAAACGAAGGCTGAGGGGTTGCTTCAGCCCCCGGGCGTCACCCGGATCACCGCGCCATCGGCCTGATCAGTCAGCAGATAGAGCGCACCGTCCGGCCCGGTGCGCACATCGCGCCAGCGCTGGCCCAGTTGCCGCAACAGATGTTCGGGTCGGCCGATCGGGTGCCCGGTCGCATCGGTTTCATACCGCAGCACGCCTTGGGTGAAGCTGGCAAGGAACAGGTCGCCGCGCCATTCGGGAAACAGGTTCCCGCTGTAGAAAGACAGATTGCCGGGATTGAGCGAAGGCGGGCCGAAGTTCAGCACCGGATCAACCTTGCCCGCCATGCCGCGCACCGCTTCCTGCTGCTGCCCGTTGTAATGGAAGCCTTGCGTGACGCCCATCCAGCCGTAATCGCCCCCGCGCATGATGCGGTTGACTTCGTCCCCGCCGCGCGGGCCAAACTCGCTTTCCCACAGCTCGCCGGTAAAGGGGTTGATGGTGAGGCCCAGCGGGTTGCGGTGGCCGGTGGACCAGACTTCGGGCGCGTGCCCTTCGCGCCCCACCCACGGATTGCCCGGCGGCACGCTGCCATCATCGTTCAGGCGCAGGATCTTGCCAAAATGGTTGGAAGGATCGGCAACCATCTCGCCGTAATTGCGATCGCCGCTGGTGACGAACAGGTATCCATCGGCGTCGAACAGGATGCGCCCGCCAAAACTGCCAAAAGCGGGGCCCTGACCGCAGCAGCGTTCCGGCTGCGTCATCGCGCCATACCACGGGGCGGCGGTGAAAATGACTTCCCAGCCCGTCAGGCTCGGCCCGCCATCCCAGCGCGCACGGGCGACCATCAGCGCCTGCTCGTTCTCATTTGCGGGATTATTGCCCGAATAGGCAAAATATATCAAACGGTTGCTGGCAAAATCGGGGTGCAGCGCAATGTCATTCAGCCCTGCAATGCCCAGCGTGTACATCGCCGGCAAGCCTGCAATCGGATTGGGATCGAGCACGCCATTGCGGATCACGCGCAGGCGGCCGGGCCGTTCGGTCACCAGCATTGCCCCTTCCGGCGTGAACACGAAGCCCCAGGGATTGGCAAGGCCGCGCGCCACCACTTCGGCGCGGATTGGCCCGTGTTGCGTGGCCATATCCCACGGCCCCGCGGCGAGCGGCCCGCCTTGAAACGGCGGCGCCATGGCCGGGCGGGTAGGCGGCGCAGGGGCCGTGCTTTGCGCCAATGCCGGGCCGGCAGTGGAAAGAGTGCACAAGGCCAGCGCCGCCACAGCGGACACCCACGGCAAAAGCTTCATGATGTAGTCCCTTCCTCCCGAAAGCAGCGCCGCGACACAAAGGCTGTATGGCGATGCCATGCTTTTGCCTTATCCTATTGCCGGGTCAGTCATCGCACAATGACTTTGTCCGAAATTTGCTGGAACTGTCGCCGGGTCATTGCTGGAGGCTAAGACGGGAAGCCCTATGTCTCTGGATCACATCAATAAAGCGGTTCTCGTCACCGGCGGTGCGCAGCGATTAGGGGCCGCCATCGCGCGCGGTTATGGCAGGGCGGGTTGGCACGTGGTGGTGCATTACCGCGCCTCGGGTGCAGCCGCCGAATCCCTCGCCCGCTCGCTTCCTTCGGCCGAGACGGTGCAGTGCGACCTCTCAGACAGCGATGCCGCCATTGCCATGGTGGAGCAGCTCGCCACGCGCCTGCCCGATTGGCGGGTGCTGGTGAACAATGCCTCCACCTTTGCCGAAGACCGGTTCGACGCGCTCGACCCGCTGGTGAATGCCGCCGCCACCCGCGTCAACGCCGTTGCCCCCGTGCGCATGGCGCAGGCCTTTCTGGCACGCGCCCGATCGGCAGCCGGACGCCGGGTGATCCAGCTGACCGACCAGAAGCTGCGCAATCCCAATCCCGATTTCTTCAGCTACACGATGAGCAAGCACGCGGTGGATGCGGCAGCCGTGATGCTGGCAATGACCTGCAAGGGCGCGGACAGGGTCTACCGCCTCGCTCCCGGCGCGATCCTGCCCAGCCATGACCAGACCGATGCAGAGGCCGAGATTTCGCATCGCATGAACCCGCTTGCCCGCCGCACCGGGGCGGACGAGGTCGCCGATGCCGCGCTGTTCCTCGCCACTGCCCCGCTCGCCAGCGGACAGGCGCTCTACATCGATTCGGGCCAGCACCTTTTGTCGCAGCCGCGCGATGTGCTTTATCTTGCCCGCTCACCGGATGCAGGCCGAGGCTGAACAGCTCTCGCTCAATCGGGCCGACACAGCGGGTCCTGCGCGAAACACTCGGCGAGGAAATCCAGAAATATCCGCGTGCGGGCCGAAATATGGTGGCCGCTGGGAAGCACCGCGTGGATCGGCATGGGCTCAGGCTCGAAATCGGGCAGGACCGGCAGCAGGCGACCCGTCGCCAGATCATCCTCGAACAGCCAACGTGCGCTTTGCACAATATCCGCCCCCGCCAGCGCGGCGGCGCGCAGCGTGCTGGGGCAATTGGCCCGCAGGCGCCCGTTCACGCGAACGCTGCGCCCGCCGGTGAAGCGCCATTCGTTGCCTGCGCCCAGCAGCGAAAACAGCACGCAATCATGATCTTTCAGGTCAGCCGGGATAACAGGCACCCCCGCACGCGCCAGATATTCGGGCGATGCTGCCAGCATCCGCCGCGCCACGCCGATACGCCGCGCGATCAACTGCGAATCCACCAATTGCCCCACACGGATGGCCATATCCAGATTGTCGGAAACCAGATTGAGCGCGCGGTCGGAAATCACCAGTTCGACCGCAATACCGGGGTGGCAATCGAGGAACTGCTTGACCATAGCCGCCACCTTTCGTTCAGCCAGCGATTGCGGACAGGTTACGCGCACCAGCCCCTTGGCCTGCGGTGCAGCGCTGATCCGGGCCTTGGCCTCGTCAATCGCCGCCAGCGCCTGTTTGGCGGCATCGTAGAATCGCTGCCCCTCCTCTGTCAGCGCCAACGAGCGGGTGGTGCGCTGGAAAAGGCGGGCTTCCAGATGGCTTTCGAGCGCAGCCACCTGCTTAGACACGGTGGATTGCGTCACGCCCTGGCCGGTGGCTGCAGCGGAGAAGCTGCCGGCTTCGGCCACGGCGACAAAGGTCTGCATCCATTCGGCGATCATTCATGCGCCCTTTGAATAGGTTATATTCGCATTTGCCAGCTTATCTTCGAGGCATGAATAAGTATAGTTGGCGGGGCGTGCCGCTATCGGGCTGCCGCTGAAAGGGCCAGAAGGGGTTGAAATGGCCACGGACGCATCTGCAATTCGAGATCAAGCTGCTGTTTCCGAAGAGGAATTTTCCTCGACCGTCCGGAAAACGCGCAAGCGGCACGCGCTTGCTACGCGCATCTGGCACTGGGTGAACCTTGCCAGCGTGGTGATCCTGTTCATGTCAGGCCTGAACATCTCCAACGCGCACCGCTATCTCTATTGGGGCGACTGGGGCTTTTCGCCCGATCAGGCATGGTTGGCGGTGCCACGCTTTCCGGGCTGGATGACGATCCCCGATTATTACAGCCTTGCCATCGCACGCGATTGGCACGTGCTGTTTGCCTGGGTGTTCGCGCTCAACATCACGCTTTTCATGATCGTGTCGCTGGCGAACGGGCATTTCGTGCGCGACCTGTTCACGCGGGCGGCGGAATGGAGGCCGGCGCATATCTGGGCCGATATCCGCGCCCATCTGCGCCTGCAATTCGATCATGCCGGGTCCAAGTTCAATTTCCTGCAGAAGGTCGCCTATTCCAAGGTCATCTTCCTGCTGCTGCCGCTGATGATCTTCACCGGCATGGCGATCAGCCCCGGCATGAACGCGGCCGCGCCGTGGCTGCTCGACATCTTCGGCGGGCGGCAGAGCGCGCGTTCGATTCATTTCCTCTGTGCGTGGGCATTGATGGCGTTCCTGCTACTGCATCTGGCACTTGTGCTGCTGTCCGGCCCTGCGAAGCAATTGCGCGACATGATCACGGGAGGGCGCGAAGATGCGGCGGCGTAATTTCCTGGCAGCAGCGGGCGCGGCTTTCCTTGCCGGCTGCAACAAGGTCGGTGAAAGTCAGGTGTTTGGCGCACTGGTGGATGGCGCGGAAAGCTGGCACCGCGGCATCCACCGCGCGCTGGGCATGGGCCGCATCACTATGGCGCCTGAATATACAAGCGCCGATGTCAGCCCTTTCTTCCGCGGCAACGGCACAACCGAAGTCGGCACGCCCGAATACAACGCCGCACGCGAGGCCGGCTTTGCCGATTGGCGCGTGGCGGTTGGCGGGCTGGTGGAAACGCCGCTGTCGCTCTCGCTCGACGATCTGCGCAGCCTCCCCCAGCGCACGCAGATCACCCGGCACGATTGCGTGGAGGGGTGGAGCGCGATCGGCGAATGGACCGGGCCGCAGCTTTCCGCCGTGCTCGCCATGGCAGGCGTGAAGCCCGAAGCGCGCTTCGTGGTGTTCCGCTGCGCCGATAGCTTGCGCAGCGGCCCCTATTACGAAAGCTGCGACATGGATGATGCGCTGCATCCGCAAACGATCATCGCGCATCTGCTGAACGGCGAGCCGCTGCCGGAACGCAATGGGGCGCCGCTGCGGATGCGGATCGAGCGGCAGCTGGGTTACAAGCATCCCAAATATCTGACGGGTATCGAACTGGTCACCAGCCTTGACGGCATCGGGCTTGGCAAGGGCGGCTATTGGGAAGATCACAACGGCTACCAATGGTATGCCGGCATCTGACTGGCACCTGCCACGTCCCTGCACGCATTGACACACCCCCATCAGCCTGCAAACCTTGCCCCGGAACCAACAGGAGGGAGACGGGGCCAGCCATGTGGCTTTTGGACAAGATGCTGCGCAAGCTGATCCGCGCAGGACAGCTGATCATCACCGACCATGATGGCAAGGTCTACCAATACGGCCCGGGCGGCGGCACGGCTGAGAGCGGCGACGCGCCCATTCGCATCCGCCTGACCAACAGCAAGGCGGCGGGCCATATCGCCCGCTATCCGCAAGTCGGCGCGGGCGAGGCTTTCATGTGGGGCTGGCTGGAAGTGGAGCCGCCGCACGATATCCGCGACATGATCCTGTTCGTCACCGCCCAGTCCAAGGCGCATGGCGACCGCGCGCTGCAACCGCAGGGGCCGGTCAAACGGCTGATCCAGAAGCTGGCGGCCAAGGCGGACTCGATCAATCTGAAAGGCAAGGCGCGCAAGAACGCCGAGCATACCTACAACCTGACTCGCCGCCTGTATGAGCTGTTCCTGGATGAGGACCGGCAATATACCATGGCCTATTACCGCGATGCGGACCCTTCCAAGACCAGTTTGGAACAGGCCCAGCGCGACAAGAAGGCGCATATGGCAGCCAAGCTGTATATGCAGAAGGCACGCGAAATGGATCGCCCGATGCGCGTGCTGGATATCGGCTGCGGCTGGGGTGGCTTCGCGCTTTACCTCAACAAGCATTACGGCTGCGAAGTGCTGGGCGTGGCGCTGGCGCCCGATCAGATCGCCTTCTGCAAGGAGCGCGCCAAGGCCGCCGGGGTGGACGACAAGGTCAAGTTCGCGCTGATGGATTACCGCGATGTCGAAGGCACATTTGACCGCATCAGTTCGGTCGGCCTGCTCGAACACGTTGGCACGCCGCATTACCCGCAGTTCTTCGAACACACCAACAAGCTGCTCGCGCCCGATGGCGTGATGTTCAGCCATTGCTGCGGGCGCGCCGGCCCGCCGGGCTTTACCGATGCCTGGACGCGCAAATACATCTTCCCCGGCGGCTATATCCCCGCTTTGTCCGAACTCGTCACCCAGTCCGAACGTTATGGCTGGCAGGTGATGGACGTGGAGGCGATGCGCTTCCATTATTCCTACACGCTGGAGGAATGGTACAAGCGCACCGTGATGCACCGCGCGGAAATCACGCAAATGTATGACGAACAGTTCTACAAGATGTGGCTGTTCTATCTGGCGGGGGCGGAACAGTCTTTCCGCAACGGCACGCTGGTCAACTGGCAGATCCAGTATGTGAAGGACCGCGCCGCGATCCCGATGACGGGCGAATATGTGTATGAGGAGAGCGCCCGGCTGCGCGCCGCGGAGGAGCCGCCGGTCTGGCACCTCGATCCGGCATTGAAACAGGCGGCGGAGTAACGGCGCGTGGGCCGGGGAAGGATCGCGGCACTGGCGGCCATTGCCCTGATCGCCCTCCCCGCAAGCGCGCAGACCCCGCCCCCCGGCATCCCCGTGCCGCCGCTGTCGGATGCGCCCTATGTCTTCGCCACGGCGGAGGTGCCGCAGATCACCGTGCAGGTGGTGGTACGCGGCTTTGCCCGGCCGTTCGCATTCGCCTTCCTTCCCGATGGCGATCTGCTGGTGGCGGAACGCAGCGGCCATCTGCGCCTGATCCGCGCCGCCACCTCCAACCAGCCGCAGCTTGATCCGCAACCGATCGAAGGGATGCCGCAACCCGGCACCACGCAGGGCAGTTTCGGCCTTCACGATGTGGCCCTGCACCCGGATTTTGCACAGAACCGTCTGGTCTACTGGACATGGAACATACCCGTCCCCCGCAGTGATGGCGAGCCGCCCAATCAGGGCCGCTTTTCGATCATGCGCGGGCGATTGGAAGGAGGGCGACTTTCCGGCGTAGAAACCGTGTTTGCGGTGGAGGAGGCGGGCTATGCCGGCGGCACACGCATCGCCTTTGCGCCGGATGGGACGCTCCTTGCCACCACCAGCGCGCCATTTGGGGCGGAAGGGCAGGATATGGCCAGTCCTTATGGCAAGGTGCTGCGCCTCCATGCCGATGGATCGGTGCCGGGAGACAATCCGTTTGCCGGGCAGCCGGGCGCGCATCCGGCGATCTACTCGCTGGGGCACCGCGATCAGCACGGACTGATGGTGCTGTCCACGGGCGAGGTGTTCAGCGCCGAACACGGGCCAAATGGCGGGGACGAGCTGAATCGCGTAACCGCAGGCGCGAATTACGGCTGGCCGCTGGTAAGTCTGGGTCGCAATTACGATGGGACGGCCCTTCCCGATGCACGATGGCAGGCCGACGGCATGACAGACCCGCTGGTCGCCTGGCTCCCCTCCATCGCGCCATCGGGCCTGCTGCACTATACAGGAAATGCCTTTCCCGCGTGGAAGGGCAGCGTGTTCATTGGCAGCGGCAGGCGCGGCAATGTGGGTGGCACCGGCGGGCTGGAGCGCCTGGTGTTCAATGCGCAGTGGCAGGAATTGCGCCGTGAAACGCTTCTTGGAGACTTGCGCCAGCGCGTGCGCGATGTGGCGCAGGGGCCAGACGGGCTGATCTATGTGCTGACCGATGGCCCGGCAATGGCAGTATTGCGGGTGGCGGGGTGATCCGGCGCTTTGCTCTTTCCACACCGGCGATGGCTGCTTAAGCGTATTTAGATGACTCTGTCCGAAAAACTGCTCGACAAGCTGGTCGCCCGCCTTCTCACGAGGGGCACGCTTACCCTCCACCATGCCAGCGGCACCAGCACCATCCACGGCACACCCACCCCCGGCTTCCCCGATCTGGCCCTGCGCTTTGCCGATGCGAAAGTGGCGCGCGATGTGCTGCTCGATCCGCGGCTTGGTCTGGGGGAAGCCTTCATGGATGGCCGCTTCACTGTGGAAGGCGGCGATATCATGGACTTCCTCGCCCTCGTGCGGGCGAACAATCCGTGGGAGAAGAAGGGCCGCCTCGCCCCGCCCAGTCCCTTGCGCGCGGTGACGGGCAAGGTGAAGGCAGCGATCCGCGCGGTGAACAAGCCCGGCTCCTCGCGCCGCAATGTCGCGCATCACTACGATATCGGCAACGAGCTCTACCGCCTGATGCTCGATACCGATCATATGCAGTATTCCTGCGCCTATTTCCCGCGTGAGGACATGACGCTGGAGCAGGCGCAGGAGGCCAAGCTGGCGCATATCGCGGCCAAGCTGAAGCTGGAGCCGGGGCTCCGTGTGCTCGACATTGGCTGCGGCTGGGGTGGGATGGCGATCTTCCTTGCCGCGCGTGCAGGAGTGACCGTGCATGGCATCACGCTGTCGCAGGAACAGCTCGCGCTGGCCCGGACGCGGGCCGAGGCGGCAGGCGTGGCGGACAGGGTGACGTTCGAGCTGGTCGATTACCGCGATCTGGCCGCCCGCGGATTGCAGTTTGACCGGATCGTCTCGGTCGGAATGTTCGAGCACGTCGGCGTGCCGCAGTTCGAGACGTTCTTCCGCGCCTGCGCCACGCTGCTGAAGGATGACGGCGTGATGCTGCTCCATACGATCGGCCGGATGGGCGGGCCGGGGCGCACCGATGCCTTTACCGACAAGTGGATATTCCCCGGCGGCTATATCCCGGCGCTGTCCGAAACGCTGGCGGCGAGCGAGAAGGTGCGCCTGATCGCGGCCGATGTGGAGACGCTTCGGCTGCATTACGCCCGCACGATCCGCCACTGGTATTCCCGCACCTTGGCGCACCGCGACGAGATCGTCGCGCTGATGGACGAGCGGTTCTATCGGTTGTGGACCTTCTATCTGGCGGGCGCGGCGACGAGTTTTGAAAGCGGGGCGATGTGCAATTACCAGATCCAGTATGTTCGCAGCCGCCACGCTCTGCCGCTGACGCGAGGCTATATCGAACAGGCCGAGGCGAAGCTGCTGGGGCAGCCTTGAGCAGCAACAGCGTTGCGGCCCGCCCCGTCGCCTGATAGGCGCGCCGCGACCATTCTGCGGAGCGATTCCATGTCCGATATCAAGCGTGTTGTCCTTGCCTATTCCGGCGGCCTCGACACCAGCGTCATCGCCAAGTGGCTCTCGGTGGAACGCGGGCTGGAAGTCGTCACCTTCACCGCCGATCTGGGCCAGGGTGAGGAGATCGAGCCCGCCCGCACCAAGGCCCGCGCCATGGGTATTCCGGACGAGCACATCTTCATTGAAGACCTGCGCGAGGAGTTCGTCCGCGACTTCGTCTTCCCGATGATGCGCGCCAATGCCCGGTATGAAGGGGATTACCTGCTGGGCACCAGTATCGCCCGCCCGCTGATCTCCAAGCGTCTGGTGGAGATCGCCCACGCAACCGGTGCCGACGCCATCGCCCACGGCGCGACCGGCAAAGGCAATGATCAGGTGCGGTTCGAGCTTTCGGCCTATGCGCTTGATCCCGATATCAAAGTGATCGCCCCGTGGCGCGAATGGGATCTGACCAGCCGCACCGCGCTGATCGCCTGGGCCGAAGCGCATCAGATCATGGTGCCCAAGGACAAGCGCGGCGAAAGCCCCTTCTCGACCGACGCGAACCTGCTGCACACCTCGTCCGAAGGCAAGGTGCTGGAAGACCCGTGGGAAGAGACACCGGACTATGTCTATTCGCGCACGGTCAATCCGGAGGACGCGCCAGACCAGCCCGAATACATCACCATCGACTTCGAACGCGGCGACGGCGTGGCTCTCAATGGTGAGGCGATGAGCCCGGCGACCCTGCTTGCCGCGCTCAACGAACTCGGCCGCAAGCATGGGATTGGCCGGCTTGACCTTGTCGAGAACCGCTTCGTCGGCATGAAGAGCCGCGGGATGTACGAGACCCCCGGCGGTGAGATCTACGCCCGTGCCCATCGCGGCATTGAACAGATCACGCTGGATCGCGGCGCCAGCCACCTCAAGGACGAGCTGATGCCGCGCTATGCCGAGCTCATCTACAACGGCTTCTGGTTCAGCCCGGAGCGCGAGATGCTGCAGGCCGCCATCGACCACAGCCAGGCCAAGGTCACCGGCACCGTCCGCCTCAAGCTCTACAAGGGCCTCGCATCCGTGGTTGGCCGCAAGTCGCCCCATTCGCTCTATTCCGAAGCGCACGTCACGTTCGAGGACGATGCCGGCGCCTATGACCAGAAGGACGCCGCCGGCTTCATCAAGCTGAACGCGCTCCGCCTGCGCCTGCTCGCCAGCCGAGACCGCAAGCGCTGACCGGCGCGGCCTTGCGGTGAAGCGTTGACTTATCCACCCTTGTCCACTGGCTATTTTTGCAAAAGTGGATAAGTCCGCCACCCCCATATTGCGGGACTCAGGCGTCAGGCGCATTTCTTCCTTATCGAAAGCCAAGACGGGACGCCGACCGAAAGATTGCCCCGGCAATCAAAAGGGACCGCAAACCGCTTAAGCTTGCGAGACAAGGGCAAAGCACATTGCACCGCCTGTAGGACAGAGGGACATACCCGAAAGGGATAACCCGCCATTCTGCAAGGCCGGCAGCGCGCTTCACCTTGGTAACGACCGGAGACCTGCTGCTCCTGCAAACGGCGCCAACGCCACCACCGCAAGGTGAAGGCCCGGCGAGGGATGCAAAGCGGCAAGGCACCAGTCGCGGATGCCCGACTAGGCAAGGGACAGGTCCGCCGACCATGCCCGGCCCCGAAGGCGATCCGGCACCGGCGCGAGCGCCGGGCGATGATGCGGAATGGCTTGCCATACCGCGACAGGCCGGGCGTGAAGTGTTTCGCAGCAGCGAGGCCCACACGCCGGTGAGAGTGGGGTCGGCAGCAATGCCGGCCCCATTTCCGTTCCGGTTGCCTTCCCGCCCCCGATTCTCCGCCGGAATGCGGCCAATTGTGGCGGGAAAGGGGCAGAATGAGGCGCGCCTTATGGCTTCCCATGCCTCTGCCGCCTAAACGCTTCCCCCATGACGGGCCTCAAACCCTCCTTTGCCAGTGGCCGCGCGGTGCCGCGCATCGCCCTTGCCCTTGCCGCCAGCGCGGTGCTGGGCCTGACGCTGGCCGATGCCGGCCGGGCACAGACCGCACAGGACAGTGTGGCCGCCAGCGCCGTTGCCATCCCCGCGACCACGGCGGTGAGCGGCCCGACCTTCCAGCCTTCCGCCGAGGCCCTGGCCGAACAGGCCGCGCTTGCCCTGCCACAGCCGATTGAACCCCTTGCCGAGGCACCTTCTGCTCCCGCCGCCACTCCGCTGGGCACCCCGCTCGGTTCTGGCATTGCCAGCTTCTATGCCGACCGGTTCAACGGCCAGCGCACCGCCAGCGGGGAGCGGTTCGACAACCGCGCACTGACCGCCGCGCACCGCACCTTGCCCTTTGGCAGCCTTGTGCGCGTCACCAACCCGGCTAACGGCGCATCGGTCGTCGTGCGCATCACCGATCGCGGGCCGTTCAGCCATGGCCGCCTGATCGATGTCAGCCGCGCCGCCGCCGAGGAGCTGGGCCTTGTCCGGGCCGGCCATGGCCGGGTCGAGCTGGAGCTGCTGGAGGGCTGATCGCCCTTCCCCCTGCCAAGGCCGCAAATCCAACTTGGGCTTGGCACGCTGGACTCTGCGTCCACTTCGCAACAAGCTCTAACCAACTGATCCGGCGCCGCTTTTTAGCCAAGCCGCGCACTAACGACACACAGAATAAACAAAATTGTCTTTCAACCCCGCGCAACAATCATGCGCGCCTCCCGCGCTTGGCCTCCTCCTCCACTTGGGCGGCATACCAGCTTTCGCTGCGGGCAAAGCGCGCCTCCTCCTCGCTCGCAACCTCCGGATCCTCGAACAGATCGACGCTGCGCCCCGGCACCGGCTCGTCGGCTTCCCAGTTGAGACTGGCGCTCTCGATCCGCTCCAGCAGCCGCTCGAATGCGTCGGAGGAATATTCGCGCGCCATCTGGCTGCGCCCCACGCGCCACGGATTGGCCAGCACCCATTGCGCCAGGCGGTTGTCATAGCGGCGCACCGTGCCCACCAGCTCGCCATGGTAGAAGCGCTGCTCCTCCACCCCGTTGATCGCGCGGTCCATCAAGGCATGGGCCAGCTGGCCAAAGCCCATTTCCAGCGCGACTTCCCACCCCAGATCGAACGGCGTCTTCTTCATCCGGTTGCGAAGCGCATAGGCGCTCGCCCGGCTCATCCCCACCGCGCGTGCGGCATGGGCGACGGATTGGGTGGCGGCCAGCTCGCGCAGGAACTCCACCATCTTGCCGCGCGTCCACTCATTGCGGCGCACGGGGCGAGTTCTGGCGGGGAGTTTCGCGGCGTGGGAGGGATCGGTGGTGTCGGGCATGGGGTCTTCAGGCATGGGGGGCCTTTCGTGGGATGTGGGGGTTTTAGTGCGGGGGATGGGCGGAATGGCGCGCACAGAGGCACAGAGACACAGAGACGTTGGGCCGGAATCGATGCGCTATGACGCGCCCATCCTCAGCGCTGTGACGCGCCCCCCCCCTAACCCCTCCCGCTTACGGGAGGGGAGAAGCAAGCGCAACACAGTCCCCCTCCCGTTTACGGGAGGGGTCGGGGGTGGGAATGGCGAAGCGCCGGGGTTGGCGCGCAGAGGCAAAGCCCCACCCCTCACCGCCAACGCGGCCGCTCGGGCAGTTCCTCCAGCAGATCGAAGGAGCAATAGCCCAGCACCGCCATCTCATTCGCGCGATGCCGCGCCCTCAGCGCCTCGGCTTCGGGAGGCGGCGGCGGCAGATGGTCGACAACATGGCGCAGCCACGACCGCTCATGCGCCTGCCGGTCGCGCTCGCTGGTGGGCGAGAGAAACACCGACGACGCGGCGCGGGGAAGAAGGGACATGGAGGATCAGCCTTTCGCAAGCCTTGGGGGGCATGGAGGGAGGCACGGATCGGGGGGTGTAGGAAAGGGGGATCTATTTCATATTACTAAGCGCACGCGAAAACAAAGGCTGGTAGTATGCGTCCGACATCATCGTTGGATGTTGCGCGACAAGCTGCGCCCGATCAAGTTTCTTCAAATCATCATTTTGTACGACAGATAAAATCATCAAGGCTTTCGCATGGGAAATTTCTGTCCCTGAAGACGAGTTACCGGCTTTAAGGAAAGCCTTTACAGCCTTGTATCTCTTTGGATCAGTACGCAACCCATCATGAAATTCAAATACAGACATACCTTCATCACCCGACCACCGCCGAATTAAGGCTGAAAATTCACTCCAAAGCGAAGTCCCATAGAATAAAGGTGAAAAACCAGCTACTTGCCGGGATAGAAATTTGTGTCTAGACCACACGCCTAAAGTACTCTTTACCTCGCTCCACAAAAGCGAAAAGTTATCAAAACGACTTACCATGAGCAGTCTACTGTAGGTCATGGAAGGCTCGTTACCCTTTAAAGCTAATCTTAGCGCCGAAAATTGGGAGTTCTTGAACTTCCTCGAAAATCGAGTTTGAGACATTGCGACCATAGATAAAATATACACCATGTCGTCAACAGCTTCTCCACTCCGAAAGAAATCAATTAATCGGTCTATTTGATTCTTAGTTACACCCGATTTTGACCAAGCTGCGAATAGCTCCTTTCGCAGACCCGGCTGATCCGAAAGAAGCCAAAAGAAAATATCATCCGGAATCGGCGTCCTTGTATTTTTAGCAATTGCCAGCAACCTTTTGATTAGCTTCGGACCGTTCCCATCCTTAAAAGCATCTCGACCACGATTTGATCTCAATAACCAAATGGACATTCGCCCATAAATATTTTCCCAATATTGAAGAAAATATTTCTTTTTCAGTCTGACTGAAATCTTTTCAATGAAGGCATTTTCTAAAATTTTGAAATGCTTCTCAGCTTCACTTGCTGTAAGTATCTTTGTCTTTCCGCTATTTACCCTTAAATTTCGAGTTTGAAGAGACAAATCAAGGTCCCGCAAAACGCTTTTTGCTTTTGCGATGCTATCAACTCCAAAATCAATATCATCCATGTAGCGAGCATAATCCGCATCTGGATCAACACTGAACAGGGCATCAATCTCGAAAAGGTGGGTGTGCGCCAACAAGCGCGGGGCATCAAAATCCATCTGCGGAAGACCGATACCGAAATTTGGCATGTAATCAGGACGCCACAGCATCGCATCTAAAATAAATAACAATAAATCTAACGAATACTCTTTCTCAAGTCCGTAGTCAGAAAGTATTGATCTCAAGAATTGATGTATTATGAAATCATAATAATTTGCAATATCGGTTACTACAATAAATTTTCTATTTTGAGAAAATTTCAATATTTCTTTCTGAAAGTCTAGCCAGGACTCTATCGGGCCATACCCCCATTGATCTTCTTCATCTTCGACATTCACTTTAGCGAAAGGCTGATCTTGTGGCGCATAAAATGCGGTTTGCGAGGGCGCGTGCTTAGAAACCTCCCGCCACAACGCATTGGACAAGATTTGTAAAATGAGCGCATCTGAGGGATCGGGAAGAGCAATCTGCCGGCAAAGTCCTTTAGACTTTTCCATTGTTAATCTTAGGGCGTAGACTCATTAGCGGCGATCCATAGGCGTGTGCAGAAGAGCTTGATGGCAGCGAGGAAGTTATCGCTTCGT